>PBSU01000001.1 GCA_002726415.1 Acidiferrobacteraceae bacterium
CGCGCACATAGGCAATCATCACCTGGGCACCCTTGATGCCCGTGACGCGCGCAATCACCTCGGGTGAGCGGGGCGCCTTGGAGGTGACTTCAAAGCCCAATACATCCTCGAAGAATGCAATACTGCGGTCCAGATCGGAGACGGTAAAACTGGTGTGGTTAGTGGAGAGAATTGATGCCATAGGTAAAAAAGCGCTAAAGGGAGCCTAGTTAGGAGTATCGAGTTTACTTTCTCGTTGAAGTATTCGCGCGTTCCCTTAATTTAAACTTCTGAATCTTACCGGTCGAGGTCTTGGGCAGTTCGCCAAATATGACGTTCTTGGGTGCCTTGAAATGCGCAAGGTTGTTGCGACAATGATCAATGATGTCTTGTTCGGTTGTTTGCACGCCTTCTTTTAGATGCACAAAAGCGCAGGGTGTCTCGCCCCAGTGATCATCAGCTTTAGCCACCACGGCGGCTTCGAGCACCTGGGGGTGACGGTACAGTACGTCCTCGATTTCAATCGAGGAGATGTTCTCGCCGCCGGAGATGATGATGTCTTTGGAGCGATCCTTTAATTGGATGTACTGATCGGGGTGCATGACACCCAGATCCCCCGAATGAAACCATCCCCCGGCAAAGGCTTGCGCTGTCGCTTTGGGGTTTTTCAGATAGCCTTTCATCACGATGTTGCCCCGGAACATGGCCTCGCCCATCTCACTCGCATCGGGGGCGACCGGCGCCATGGATTGGGGATCCAGAATCTGCAGGTCCTCAAGGGCATGATAGGGCACACCCTGGCGGGCCTTGGTTTCGGCCTGCTCGTCGGTGCTGAGGTCATCCCAGTCTGGCTTCCAGGAGCAGATTACCGCGGGCCCATAGGTTTCGGTCAGACCATAGACATGGGTCATGGCGAAGCCGTTTTCTTCCATGGCGCTTAATACGCTCGGGGGCGGGGGTGCCGCTGCCGTCATGACCTTCACGGTGTGGTTAAAGTCTCGCCGCTCCCGTTGTGGTGCATTAATCAGCAGGTTGAGCACAACCGGCGCACCGCAAAAATGGTTGACGCCCTGTTCGGCAATGGCATTAAAAATCCCCCCTGCGCTGACGGTGCGCAGGCATACACTGGTACCCGCCACCGCAGCCAGTGACCAGGGAAAGCACCAGCCGTTGCAGTGAAACATGGGCAATGTCCACAGATAAACCGGGTGGTGGGCCATGTTCCAGCCAATGATATTGCTCATGGCATTGAGGTAAGCCCCCCGGTGGTGATACACCACCCCCTTGGGGTTGCCGGTCGTGCCGGAGGTGTAATTGAGCGAGATGGCATCCCATTCATCGGCGGGCAGGGTGATCGGGAACCGGGGTTCGCCCTTGGCAATAAACTCCTCATAAGTGAGTTTCCCCAGGCGTTCACCGCCCGGGCCCTGGGAATCTTCGATATCAATAACCAGAATCTCACGCTCGATTTGGCCGAGTGCCTCGCGCATGAGCGGTGCAAACTCGGTATCGGTGATCAGCACTTTGGCCTCGCCATGCTCGAGAATAAAGGCAAGGGTGGCGGCATCCAGGCGGACATTCAGGGCATTTAATACCGCGCCGGCCATCGGGATACCGTAATGGGCCTCGAGGAGCTCGGGGATGTTCGGGGCCATCAGCGCCACCGTATCGCCACGGCCGATGTGGTGCAATGCCAGGGCGCTGGCCAGGCGCCGACAACGGGTCGCTGTCTCTGACCAGTTGCGCCGGAGCGACCCGTGAATAACGGCGGGGTGGTCGGGGTAGACGCGTTCGGCCCGGGTAAGCAGGCTTAAGGGGCTAAGCGGTGCGTAGTTAGCCGGGTTCTGATTCAGGTCCTGATCGAAGATGTTCTGCATAGGTGTAGCGCAAGCGGTTTCAAAGCGCCGCGATCATAACGTATTGATGGGGGGCCGTCCGGCCCGGCGAACCTTGAATTAACCCCTTAGGTTGACTAGAATGCTGCGCTGCAACAATTTAGTGGAGCCCCCAGTGAAACCAGACCCCAACGCACCCCAACTGCCAGATTCTGGCGAAATGGCCGAAACCATGGCCGAGGTCATCGCGAAAAGCCAAAAGATCGCGGCAGACTTCATGGCAAACCAGCCGGATCATTTTGCCGGGAGTTTCGACCCGGTCAAGCTGGGGGAGGTGTTTCTCCAGAATCTTGGTCAGATGCGTTTTGATCCCGCTGCGCTGATGCAGGCGCAGACGGAGTTCTGGCAGGGCTCGATCGCGCTTTGGCAGCAGGCGGCGCTCGGTATGCTGGGGGGTTCGACAGAAAAGGTGATCGAACCTGAGGGGGATGATCGACGCTTTCGCAGCGAGGGCTGGGATGACGGCCACCTGTTTGATTTCATCAAACAGTCTTATCTGCTGACCTCCCGATACGTGATGGCCACTACGGCCTCGGCGGAGGGGCTCGATGATAAAACCAGCGAGCAGATCAATTTTTTCACGCGCCAGTACGTCGACGCGAT
Organism: Acidiferrobacteraceae bacterium; assembly: GCA_002726415.1. Taxonomy (GTDB): domain Bacteria; phylum Pseudomonadota; class Gammaproteobacteria; order Arenicellales; family UBA868; genus UBA868. The sequence goes on from PBSU01000001.1 coordinate 2,478, forward strand.
GGCGCCTACTAACTTCGCGCTGACCAACCCGGATGTGCTCAAGAAAACCCTTGAGTCCAAGGGTGAGAACCTGGTTAAGGGTTTTCAGAATATCCTGGGTGACCTCGAACGCGGGGAAGGTAAGCTCAAGACCCGCATGGTCGATACGGATGCCTTTGAGCTGGGGGGCAATATTGCGGTGAGCCCAGGTAAAGTTGTCTTCCAGAATGATCTGATCCAACTTATTCAGTTTTCACCCAGCACACCAACGGTGAATCGTACGCCCTTGTTGGTTATTCCACCGTGGATCAACAAGTATTACATCCTGGATCTGCGGCCTAAGAATTCTTTCATTCGCTGGCTCGCGGAGCAAGGNCATACGGNTTTCGTAATCTCCTGGGTCAACCCAGGNAGTGAGCTTGCCGATAAGGGTTTTGAGAANTACCTGCTNGAGGGTCCGCTGGCCGCATTGAGCGCAATGGAGGGCATCACAGGGCAGGCCCAGAGTAACGTAATCGGTTACTGCCTGGGGGGTACGTTGCTGGCAAGCCTATTGGCGTACCTTGAAGCCAAGGGCACGCCGGAGCGCGTTGGCAGTGCCACCTTTTTAACCTCGATGATCGATTTTGCTGAGCCCGGTGATCTGGGCGTCTTCATCGATGAGAAGCAGGTCGAGAGCCTCGAGGAGAAGATGGCGCGCGATGGGTACCTTGAGGGTGCCGATATGGCGACGACCTTCAACATGCTGCGCTCCAATGACCTGATCTGGTCTTTTGTGATCAACAATTACCTGATGGGCGAGGAGCCACTGGCATTCGATCTGTTGTACTGGAATTCCGATTCCACCAGGATGCCAGCCCGGATGCACAGTGAGTACCTGCGCACGATGTACCTGGAGAATCGTTTCAAGGAGCCCGGGGGAATGGTGCTGGCGGATGTGCCAATCGATATATCTTCGGTGAAAACACCCTGTTACTTCCTCTCGACCTGTGAGGACCATATTGCGCCCTGGCAGGCGACCTTCACCGGTGCCAAGCTCTTTAAGGGTCCGGTGCGGTTTGTCCTGTCCGGTTCGGGCCACATTGCTGGCGTCGTCAACCCGCCTGCGGCCAACAAATATGGTTATCGCACTGGCGACTCAGGGCCACAGGGGGATGCCGATACCTGGCTTGGTAAAGCCACCGCGCACGACGGGTCCTGGTGGCCTGACTGGCAGCAATGGATCAGCGAGTTCACCGGCAGCCCGATCAAAGCCCGTGAGCCAGGTGCCTGCAAGGCGTTTCCCGCGCTCGAAGATGCGCCGGGCTCCTACGCGAGCGTACGGTTGGATTCAAAAGACTGAGGCAGGTGGGCACTCATGGGTGCACCGGCGTGTCGCGATCGGGCTCGCCCGGAGATGCCACCGCGATCCCCCGGGTCAGGAAGATTTCACGGGCTCGGCCAGGGTAGTCGGTCGTGATCCCATCTACCCCCCAGTTCAGCGCGCGGTTTATGTGCTCAGCTTCATTGAGTGTCCAGACATGAACACGAAGACCCAGCTCGTGCGCTTCGCGAACCCTGTCACGGCTAAGATCACCGAACCACGGACCCCAGAAGGCGCCGCCGGCAGTCTTAATGGCCTGGGGTAGGCTGTCGCCAAAATGCAAAGGGTCAAAGCCCGCCAGCCACGGTGAGTCGCCATTCTGGCGAATCGTGGGGTCCTCATCGCGAGCACAACTCAGATAACCCGTTGGGATATCGCAGCACTGAGCCTGAATTTCCTGCAGCACCCGCCAGTCAAAAGCCTGCAGCCAGGCATGGTTGAGCAGATTAGCCGCTTTGAGCTCAGCCAGGACAATGCGCGCATAGTCGCGTGGCGCGGGCGTTTCTTGAGGTGATTCGGGATGGGACTTGAGTTCGATGTTGAGAACCGGCCGGGGTTCTGGCAGGCCATGCCACCAGGCTGCCAGGTCTGTCAGTAGCGGAATCCGTTCGCCATCGGCGGGCAGTTGCTGGGGAAACTGCTCAGCTGTGCTGGAGCCAGGCCGGGCACGGCCGACATCGAAAGCCGCCAGTTCAGTTGTAGTGAGCTCCCGGATCCGGGGTGGGGGGCTTTCAAGCCAGTGACCGCGCAGGTCCCGGGTTTGCATCGTATTTAACCGGGCATCGTGGTGTATCACGACACGCTCGTCTGCACTGATCAGAATATCCAGTTCCAGCCCGTCCACGCCCAGTGCGCACGCTCGCGAGAAGCCGGCGAGCGTGTTCTCCGGCGCGATGCCGCGTGCACCCCGGTGGCCGTGAATTACACACAGAGTCAATGCTGAAATCTCCCCAGTTGTGACTCGAGTGAATAGGTTGCGCTAAAGTAACTATAGCAGGCCCGTTGGGGCACTCCGCCTGCTTGATGATGAATGGGTCGGGAGGGTAGTCATGTCAATAGATCACGAGAAAGCAGTTGCCGCGGGACATGCCTGGCTCGATGCGCGGGGATTCAATCTACAGGCGGTGCTGGATTGTGCTTCGTTTCCTGATGCGCTTGCCCAGGCATGGCACGATTGCGGCATCATTGCCGCGCCAGAAGAACGACTGGTGTTGCTGGGGATGGCCGGTCCAGGACTGTGGCAGTGGATTCGTTCCCAGAACCGTACGGGGGGCGAGCTTTTTGATTTTGCCTCTGAGGAAGCGACGGCGCAGGTGTGTGAGCAGTTCTGGGGTGCAGCTCAGCCGCGGCTGCTTTATCCTGGATCTATTCCCATCCCCTTGCAACAACTGGGCCGTTGGGCCGGGTGGGCAAGCCCTTCACCGCTGGGATTAGATATCAGTCCCGACTATGGACCCTGGTTTGCCTATCGCGCCGCATTTCTGGTCGACGCCCCCCTGGCCTTTACCAAGATCCATCCCGGGGGAACTTTAACCCCTTGCGCAGGTTGTGTATCTCAACCTTGCGTGCGCGCCTGCCCCGCTGGAGCAGTGCATGCCAGCAGGCCTTTTAAGGTCAACCCGTGCCTGACACAGCGGCTCGCTGACACAGCGGGTTGCGGTGTCAGCTGTGCCTCGCGGCTCGCCTGTCCGGTGGGGGCAGCCTGGCGCTACAGTGATGAGCAGCTTCATTATCACGGTCAGCGCTCCCTGGCCAGTCTGGCGCGGTGGGCCCAATCCCAAACAGATTAGTTTTCCTGGCTGATTGTCGCTTGTGGTATTGGGTTGTAGTGCTCCACTCCGGTAAAATCGGCCGCCCGGCGGGGCAAGCCATGATCTGACCCCACCCTTTCAACCACACGGAAAGTATAGATATGTTCAGCAGCAAAGATACCATCGCAGGTTTTGATCCGGAACTCTGGGAGGCGATTCAGAATGAAGCGCAACGTCAGGAAGAGCACATCGAGCTTATCGCTTCGGAGAACTACACCAGCCCGCGGGTGCTTGAGGCACAGGGCACGGCCCTGACCAACAAATACGCTGAGGGTTATCCAGGTAAACGTTATTACGGTGGCTGCGAGTTCGTGGATGTGGCTGAGCAACTGGCGATTGATCGGGCCAAACAGCTGTTCGGAGCCGCTTATGTCAATGTGCAGCCCCATTCTGGTTCTGGCGCCAATTCAGCTGTGTATATGGCGTTATTGAATCCGGGTGACACAGTGCTGGGTATGAGCCTGGCGCACGGTGGGCATCTGACCCATGGCGCTTCGGTCAACTTTTCAGGCAAGTTGTACAACGCGGTGCAATATGGGTTGAACACCGATACCGGCGAGATCGACTACGAACAGGTTGCTCAGATGGCACAAGAGCATCGTCCGCGGATGATTGTGGCGGGATTTTCGGCCTACAGTCGCCTCCTTGACTGGCAGCGCTTTCGCGATATCGCAGATAGTATCGATGCCTATCTGCTTGCAGACATGGCACACGTTACCGGACTGGTGGCGGTGGGTTTGTACCCCAGCCCGGTCGATATCGCTGATGTCACCACCTGTACGACGCATAAGACCTTGCGTGGTGCCCGCGGCGGTATGATCATGGCGCGTGCAAATCCCGAGATCGAAAAGAAACTGGCGTCGTTGGTGTTTCCTGGCACCCAGGGTGGCCCGCTGATGCATGCTATTGCCGGTAAAGCGGTCGCTTTCAAAGAAGCGCTTGAGCCGGAATTCAAAGCATACGGGGAGCAGGTGATTGCAAACGCGCGAGCAATGGCGCAGACGTTCATGCAGCGCGGCTACTGTATTGTGTCCGGAGGCACGGATAATCATCTTTTCCTGTTGGATCTGATCGATAAAGGGATCACCGGTAAAGATGCAGATGCGGCACTGGGGCGAGCGAATATCACGGTTAACAAGAACTCTGTGCCGAATGATCCCCAGTCGCCTTTCGTGACCAGTGGGTTGCGAATTGGCTCGCCGGCCGGCACCACCCGAGGTTTTGGCGAGGCTGAGATGAGTCAGATCGCACACTGGATTTGCGATATCCTCGACAACATGGGTGATGAATCCGTGGTCGACTCGACCCGGGAAGAGGTCAAGGCATTGTGTGCCCGTTTTCCGGTATATCGTAACGACTAGGCTCACCCTGTTGGAGCCGTCACCTCCCGCGGTCGGGCACTTAGTCTGATCAACGCCATCACTGCTTGAGCGCCACGTGAAAAAAAGCCGTTATTCGATATTTAGCCTGGCTCGCAATGCCCTCAGTTACCACCAGGATTGGTCAGCGGCATGGCGCAGCCCCGAACCCGCAACGGCTTATGATGTCATTGTGGTTGGTGGGGGTGGTCATGGCCTGGCGACAGCGTATTACCTTGCCGCTGAACATCAGGTGGGCCGGATTGCTGTGCTCGAAAAAGGGTGGATCGGGGGCGGCAATACCGGGCGCAATACCACTATCGTGCGCTCAAATTATCTGTGGGATGAGGCGGCCCATCTTTACGAGAAGTCCTTACAACTGTGGGAAGGGCTGAGTCAGGAACTCAACTTTAACGTGATGTTCAGCCAGCGCGGTGTGATGAATCTAGGCCACACCTTGCAGGATATGCGGGATATTTATCGCCGGTCCAACGCGAATCGACTCAATGGCATTGATAGCGAGATACTGACTCCTGAGCAGATCAAGTCCAAGGTGCCCCAGATGAACGTCTCGGCGAGTGCCCGCTATCCGGTGTTGGGGGCCTCTTTTCAACCCAGGGGCGGGGTGGCACGCCACGACGCGGTAGCCTGGGGCTTTGCCCGGGCCGCGGATGCCCGTGGTGTGGATATCATTCAGAACTGCGAGGTCACCGGTATCCTTCGGGAGAACGGTGCAGTGCGCGGGGTGGAAACAACCCGGGGCACGATTGGCGCAGGCAAGGTCGCGGTAGTGGTGGCCGGTCATGCCAGTGTTCTGGGGGATATGGCCGGAATGCGATTACCGGTTGAGAGTCACCCGTTACAGGCTCTGGTCTCCGAGCCCCTCAAGCCCGTGCTGGATACGGTGGTCATGTCCAACGCAGTGCATGGATACGTTAGTCAGTCAGACAAGGGAGAATTAGTCATCGGCGCCGGCATTGATGCTTACACCGGATACGGCCAGCGGGGCAGTTACTCGATTATCGAAGGAAACGTAGCGGCAATTGTGGAGTTGTTTCCCATTTTCAGCCGGGTACGGATGCTGCGTCAGTGGGGTGGTATCGTCGATGTCTGTCCTGATGCTTGCCCCATCATTTCCCGAACTCCCGTGGAGGGACTTTATTTCAACTGCGGCTGGGGTACCGGGGGCTTTAAGGCGACGCCGGGCTCTGGCTGGGTGTTTGCCCATACGGTAGCCAACGATTCACCTCATGCGCTAAACGCCGCCTTCGATATAGAACGGTTCACCACCGGTGCCTTGATTGATGAACACGGCGCCGCTGGGGTGGCGCACTGAGCGCGACGCGCCAGGGAGAGTCAAAGTGCTTGAGATCGAATGCCCCTGGTGCGGGGCCCGGGACCAGGACGAGTTCCAGTACGGGGGCGAGGCGCATATTGTGAGGCCCACCAGCCCCGAAGACTTGTCTGATGCGCAATGGGCCGACTACCTGTTTAATCGGGCTAACACAAAGGGGCCTCACGCCGAGCAGTGGTGCCATGGTGCCGGTTGCCGGCGCTGGTTTAACGTCGTGCGCGATACGGTCAGCTATGCCATTTTGGCTATTTACCGTACCGGCGACAGGCCGCCGGGCCAGAATCCATGAGTGGGGCCCGGCGTCTGACAACCGGTGGTCTGATCGATCGCTCGCACAGTATCAGTTTTCACTTTAACGGAAAGAGATACTCTGGCCATCCGGGTGATACCCTGGCCTCGGCCCTATTGGCGCAGGGTGTGCGCCTGTTTGGACGCAGTTTTAAATACCATCGCCCGCGCGGTGTGATTGGAGCGGGTTCAGAGGAGCCCAATGCCCTGGTGCAGGTGGGCGAAGGCGCGCACAGTACACCGAACCTTCGGGCAACCCAGGTCGAACTGTACCAGGGCCTGACAGCGCGCACGGTCAACGGTTGGCCCAGCCTCGCTTATGACCTGGGTTCGGTCAATAACTGGTTTGGACGTTTGCTGCCTGCAGGTTTTTACTATAAGACGTTCATGTGGCCCCGTTCCGCCTGGATGCGTTACGAGCACTATATTCGCAAGGCGGCCGGACTCGGTCATGCGCCGAGCGGGCCCGATCCGGATCACTACGATAAGCGTCACTGTCACTGCGATGTGTTAGTCGTCGGCAGTGGGCCTGCCGGTCTTATGGCGGCACTGGGTGCGGCCCGGTCCGGCGCACGGGTGATACTCGCCGATGAACAGGCACGGCTCGGCGGAAGCCTGCTGCATGCGTCGGTACAGATTGGCGGCAAGACAGCAGTGGATTGGGTGGGCGAGGTTCTGACGGAACTGCATACGTACCCCGAGGTGACCCTGTTGAAGCGCTCTACGGTGGCCGGTTATTACGATCATAATTTTCTGACCATTAACGAGCGCCGTACTCACCACCAAGGACCGGGTCAATCAGATCCGAGAATCAGTCGCGAGCGGCTCTGGCGAGTACGGGCGCGCCAGGTGATCCTGGCTACTGGAGCTATTGAGCGCCCACTGGTTTTTTCGGGCAACGATACGCCTGGCGTGATGCTTGCCTCTGCAGTATCGACATACGTTCGGCGCTATGCCGTCGCGCCCGGTCAGTGTGGGGCGGTTTTTACCAATAATGATTCGGGTTATCAGGCCGCGTTGGATATGGCCTTTGCCGGGATGGAAGTGGTCGCCGTGGTGGATATCCGAGCGAACCCGGACCCGGCAAGCGTCAGCGCAGCAAAAGCGTTAGGTATTCCCGTCTATCTCGGGCATGGGGTGCCTTCAGTGGAAAAGAACAGGCAGGGTTTGAGTGGTATTGAACTTGCCCGACTTACTGACGACGGAAAAAGTATCCAGTCGCACAAAGGGGTACACCGTTGTCAGGTGCTGGCTGTATCCGGCGGTTGGAGCCCGGCGGTCCATCTGTACTCCCAATCGGGTGGGCGGGCTCGGTTTGACGAAAAGCGGGCCTGCTTTGTGCCCGGTGAGTCGGTGCAGGCCGAGCGCTCGGCAGGATCGAGCAAGGGCACCTTCGATCTCGCCGGTTGCCTGCGCGAGGGCGCCAATGCGGGTGTGGCCGCCGCGGCAGCCAGTGGGTGGCCCGGCAGCAGCATCGATGTTCCCGTTACGTCGGCACCCCCGTGCGCGGCGATTCAAGCCTGTTGGGAGGTACCTACCGATGCGCTGGGGGGCACCGGGGCGAAGAAATTTCTTGATTTTCAGAACGATACCACCGTTGCCGATGTGCAACTGGCAGCACGCGAAGGCTACCGATCAATCGAGCATGTGAAGCGTTATACCGCCCTGGGTTTCGGCACAGATCAGGGCAAACTCGGCAACATCAATGGATTGGCCGTGCTGGCCAGGAGCCTGGACCAGACCCTGGGAGACACCGGCACTACCACGTTTCGACCCAACTACACCCCGGTCAGTTTCGGAGCGGTGGCCGGACGCAGTCTGGGTGCGCAGTTGTTTGACCCGGTCCGCAAGACCGCAATTCACTCCTGGCATGTTCGCCGCGGCGCCGAATTTGAGGATGTCGGCCAGTGGAAGCGGCCGTGGTTTTATCCCCAGAACGGGGAGAGCATGTCCGATGCGGTCAATCGGGAATGTCTCGCGACCCGCCAGGGGGTCGGGGTGCTGGATGCGTCCACGCTGGGGAAGATCGACATCCAAGGGCCGGACGCAGCGGAATTTCTGAACCGGTTGTATACCAACAACTGGAGCAAGTTGGAGCCTGGCCGTTGCCGTTATGGTCTGATGCTGGGTGAAGATGGCATGGTGATGGACGATGGTGTCACCACTTGCCTGGCACCCGGACATTACCTGATGACGACCACGACTGGTGGTGCAGCTGCCGTGATGAGTTGGATGGAGCGTTGGCTGCAGACCGAATGGCCCGATCTTAAGGTCTACCTGACCTCAGTCACGGATCACTGGTCGGTGATGAGTATCGCCGGACCGCATGCGCGACAGGTGTTACATGAGGCTGGCTGTAATCTTGATCTGGGCGGGGCAGTTTTCCCGTTCATGTGTTCAAAGGCTGGAACGGTCGCTGGAATCCCCGCCCGCGTCAGCCGAATCAGTTTCAGCGGTGAACTGGCTTTTGAAATCAGTGTTGATGCCAACTTGGGTTTGGCCTTGTGGGAAGAGGTAATGGGTGCGGGCCAGAAGTTTAATATCACACCGTACGGCACCGAGGCGATGCATGTGCTGCGGGCCGAAAAGGGTTATGTGATTGTGGGGCAAGATACCGATGGTTCGGTAACGCCACTCGATCTGGGTATGAGCTGGATTGTGTCCAAAAGCAAGGACTTCATCGGTCGGCGCTCTTTGAGTCGTTCGGATACGGCCAAAGAGAATCGCAAACAGCTGGTCGGGTTGCATACCCAAGATCCAATGCAGGTTCTGCCCGAAGGCGCACAATTGGTCAATGCGCCGGGCGTCGAAAAGCCGGTTCCGATGATTGGACATGTCACGTCCAGTTATTTCAGTGCAAATCTGGGACATTCAATCGCTTTAGCGCTGGTCAAGGGGGGTGCCTCTCGGATGGGTGGCACTATTTACGCCCAGTTGATGGATGGACACGTCGTGCCGGCGTCAATCGTGGACGCGGTGTTTTTTGATCCCGACAATGAGCGCCAGCGGCGAAATTGAATATGCCTACACGCCAATCCGCCCTGATAGAACTCGAGGTACCGCTGCGCCAGTCCGGTGTGGCGGGACACTTGGACAGTTGGTTTCAGGAATTTCCGTTTCGCACTCACATCAATTTGAGAGGGGACAGTACGGACGTTGCATTTTCGACTGCGCTCGCAAGCCTCATTGGTATGACTTTACCGCTTAGCCCCAACACCGTCAGCGAATCCGGAGGCTGGCGGGTTTGCTGGTTGGGCCCGGACGAATGGCTGTTGCTAGGACCCGATCAGCCCGCATTAATAGATTCGCTCGCAGCTGCGCTTGCGTCAACGCACCACTCGTTGGTGATGCTTTCTGGAGGGCAGACGCTCGTTCGAATCGGTGGGCCAGCCTGGCGTGATGTGATAGCCTCAGCGTGTCCGCTGGATCTGCATCCCCGAGTGTTTGGGGCAGGTCAGTGTGCCCAGACCGTGCTGGCGCACACTAATGTGTTGCTGATAGCGGTTGAAGATAGCGAGCACGGTGGAGCCGTGGATATCGTGGTGCGCCGCAGTTTTGCCGATTACCTGCTGCGTTGGCTGATGGATGCCGCCCGGGAGCCGGGTTTCACGCTCTTTGAGCCGGCCCTGTGAGGGTATTGTGTCCGGCCCCGATGGCCCTGGAATAGAAACGGAGCGGTCAATGGAGCGGTTCGCATATTTCAATGGGCAGTATCTTCCCGAATCCCAGGTGTGCATCTCCTTTCGCGACCGGGGCTTTAACCTGGGGGACGCGGTCTTTGATGCCGAGCGTACGTTTGGAGGGAAGATATTCCGTCTGCAAGAACATATCGACCGCCTTTACGGCTCGCTGGAAAAGGCCTCGATCGATCCCGGGCTAAGCCCTCAGGAAATGATCGAAATCACCCAGCAAACTGTCGAAAAAAATCTCCCCCTGTTGAAGCCGAACGAAGATTACTGGGTGATGCAGCGCATTACCCGTGGGCTGAACGTTGTCGGGGGGGAGCTTTGGCAAAGCGGTGAGGCCACGGTGATCGTGGAATGCACACCGCTGCCGCTGCGCGCCCGGGCACCTTTGCTGCGTGATGGCCTGGATGTCTTTTCTCCAAGTTTGCGCCGGGTGCCCCCGGAGAGTTTGGATCCGAACATCAAGAGCCATAATTATCTCAATCTGGTACTGGCTGATCTGCAAGTGCGTGACCGCTCCCGCCACGCCTGGGCGATACTGCTCGACACCCGGGGATATATCTCCGAGGGCATCGGTAGCAACATTTTTCTGGTCAAAGACCAAGCTCTGCTGACACCGGATGCCAGGTATGTACTGCCAGGAATAAGCCGGGGGGTCGTCATTGCGCTTGCCCGTGACGAGGGTATACCGGTATGCGAGCGAGACCTTACCCCTGAGGAGGCCGCCTCGTCCGATGAGGCCTTTATCACCTCTACCAGTTTCTGCATTTGTCCCGTGCGCTCCTACGATGGCAGGATGCTGGGAGCCGGTGAGGCTCCCGGTCCGGTCACCCGGCAGTTGAGCCAAGCTTTTGCCCGTGAAGTGAAATACGATTTTGTAAGCCAATATCTGGAGTCTCTGGGTGGATCGGCGGCGTAGTCAGTGCCGACCGGGTGGATCGCCGCTCGAAGGTGCTGTGATTCGGCCCACCAGAATCCCATCATCGGTCACTTTGACAGACTGCCAGTCGAACCCGACAATACGCCGACGTGACACGGTTCATTGCCAGTCGCCGCGACCCGGAAAGACAACGCTGGGTCCGGTGTATTAACCCGCCCCCTGATTGATAGGAGAATTTCCCATGCAGACGACGCTCGCCTTTGAAATTTGGCCCCAATCCCGTGATTCACGCATCGCCCAGGTGCTGCTGGTGGTTGTGGGCACGGCGTTGCTCGCTGTGTCTGCCAGGGTTCAGGTGCCGTTCTGGCCTGTGCCGATGACAATGCAGACCTTCGTGGTGTTGGTACTGGGAATCGCCTACGGACCTCGCCTGGGTTTTGCAACCGGCGGACTCTACCTGTTGGAAGGCGCGCTTGGGTTACCGGTTTTTGCCAAGGGTGCGGGCTTCGCGTATTTGATCGGACCCACCGGTGGGTATCTGTTTGGCTTTCTTGCCGCGATGACGTTAATGGGTGTATTGGCGCGCCGGGGATGGGACAGAAACGTGACGGCGATGCTAGGGGCAATGCTGATTGGTGAGTCGCTGATTTTTCTGATGGGCGTTGGCTGGCTTGCCACCCTGATTGGCGCCAGTAAGGCGATCACTTTCGGGTTAACGCCTTTCCTTGCAGCTGAGGTTTTTAAGATAGCACTGGCTGTGGTTACGGTACCGATGATCTGGCGACTGATTCGTCGCTGAACGAGACCCCGGGGTATTTAAAAAGGAGAACCCATGAGAGATTACCTGCATATTGATCTTGCAGAGAAAAAGGTGCGCCGCGAGAATTTTTCGGGAGAACAGGTCGCGCGGTCTGGGCGCTATTTTATTGCCCGGACCTTGGTGGATTCGGGTAGTGCAACTGTTGATCCGCTGTCGGATGCGAACCCGCTCATTTTTTCTGCCGGGCCTTTTGCCGGTACCAATTTTTCGAATGCGAATCGCCTCAGCGTCGGCTGTCGCAGCCCGTTGACAGGTGGGATCAAGGAAGCAAACTCGGGGGGTACTTTTGGTTTCGCGCTGGGGCAGTTAAATATTGCCGGTTTCACCTTGAATGGGCGCGCCAGTGAATGGACGGTGATGCATATCGCACGGGATGGCTCGGTTACCTTCTCCCCGGCGGATGATCTGCTGGGACTTTCAAACTTTGCGTGTGCCCAGCGGCTTCATGAACGATTTGGAAAGAAAGTCAGTCTGGCGCTGTGCGGCCCTGTAGGAGAGTATCAGGGCCTATTGGCCGGAATTTCTTTCAGTGATACTGACTTGCGACCTTCCCGGCTGGCAGCGCGCGGTGGGGTTGGCGCGGTGATGGGGGCAAAGCAGGTTAAGGCGATCGTGGCGGAGCTTGACCGTATGCCCAAATTGCATGACCGGAAAAAGGTCATCGGGGCAGTTAAACAATACAACGCCTTTCTCGAGGAAGATGAGATCGCCCAGAACATGAAGATTTACGGTACCGCGCTGATGGCCGATGTTCAGAACTATCTCGGTGGACTGCCGGTTCGTAATTTTTCCTCTGGCCGTTTCGTCGACCCCGATAAGGAAGTACTCCGTATGGGTGGGCAATTTATCTACCAGCAAAATACGGAACGGGGTGGCGAAACCGCTCATCCCTGCATGCCAGGCTGCACGATCGAATGCAGTAACGTCTATGTGGATGCCCAGGGCCAGGAGATCGCCTCCCCGGTCGAGTACGAAACGCTTGGCCTGATGGGCACCAATTGCGGGTTGGATGATCCGGACGACCTGGCCCGGGTTAATTTCGTCGCCAACGACTTGGGTATCGATACTATTGAGGCGGGAGCGATGATTGCCGTTCTGATGGAGGCCGGACAAGGGGAATTTGGCGACTCAGACTTCATACTTCGTGTGCTGGAAGAGATCCGGGTCGGTTCAGAAAATGGCCGGCTCTGGGCCCAGGGGACCGCACGGGTGGGTGAGCACTACGGTGTTGCCCGGGTGCCGGTGATCAAGCGCCAGGCGATCAGTGCTTACGATCCGCGTGTGGTAGAGGGAACCGGGATTACCATGATGATGACGGCGCAGGGTGCTGATCATACGGCAGGCAATCTGCCGAAACTGGATACCCGTGAGATGGATGCTGCCCAGATCGTGGCTGCGAGTTTTGAAGCACAACGCGTGATGGCGGCATCAGATTCCCTTGGGCTTTGTATCTTCGGTCGGGGGGTGACGGATACCAACTCAGACTTCATTGTCGCCGCTATCAATAATGCGCTCGGGACTGATCTGGCACCGTCTTTTTATGACGAACTTGGCAGTGAGACGCTGCGCCTGGAGCACGAATTTAACCGTGCGGCGGGGTTCTCGGATGCTGATGATGATCTACCCGCATTTTTTTATGAGGAGTCATTGCCTCCTATGAACCGGGTTGCCCGGTTTTACGGTAAAGAGTTGAATCGCTACCGCGAATGACAACACCTTTCCAGTCGTGTGCCCGGCTCAGGGCTTAGCCGGGTGACCTGGGGTGAATCGACTCGACGAGAAGCACCCTGGCGTCAGGGCAGCACCTTACCTGGGTTAAAAAGATTATCCGGGTCCAGGGCGGTCTTGATTGAACGCATCACGCCCAGGGCAGTATCACTTTTATATCTTTGCATCTCATCGAGTTTCGCCATTCCGATCCCATGTTCCGCACTGAACGAGCCGCCAAGTTGATCGACAATGTCGTGCACGATGCGGTTCATTGCTTTCCCGTGCGATAAGTAGGTCTCGGTGTCCATTTCTGGTGGTTGGGAAAGGTTGAAATGGATATTGCCGTCACCCACGTGACCAAAAGGGCACGGTCGGATTCCCGGCAGCCGTTCGCATACCGCTTCGGACGCGCGCTCAATAAATTCGGGAACCTGAGAGACCCTGATTGAAACATCGTGTTTGATACTGCCGCCCTCGAAACGCTGACCCTCGACAATGCCCTCCCGCAGATACCACAATTTTTGTGCCTGGGCTTCACTGGAGGCAACCACGGCATCGGTGATCATGCCGGTGTTCATGGCCTCTTCCAACATCGCCTGAAGCATGGACTCAAGGTCCAGGGCGGAACCGCTCGCCTGCAGTGAAAGCAATACGGACCATTGATGTGAACCGGCTAGGGGATTCTCGCAACCCGGGACGTGGCGACAGGCAAATTCAAGGCCCAGGCGCGGCAGCAATTCAAAGCTGCAAAGGTTGCCGCTACTGGTAATGGCTGCGACATTGAGTAGCGCGATACAGGCATGGAGGTCGCGCAGGGCGACCAGAGCGGTCGCGCTGCGGTCCGGGTAGGGGTAGAGTTTTAAGGTTGCTGCCGTGATGATACCCAGCGTCCCTTCAGACCCAACTAGCAGTTGCTTGAGATCATATCCGGTATTGTTTTTGCGCAGCCCTTGCAGCTCGTTGAGAATTTCACCATTGGGCAGCACGGCTTCGATGCCAAGTATCTGGTCACGGGCATTGCCGTAACGCAGCACGTTTATGCCACCGGCATTGGTGGCGAGGTTACCCCCGATCTGGCAACTGCCCTGTGCGGCCAGGCTTAAAGGAAAAAAGCGGTGGGCGCGGGCCGCGTGTTGCTGCAGGTCAGCCAGAATGCAACCCGATTCTACTGTGATCGTATTATTGTCCGAATCAAGGGCGCGCACCTGGTTCAGCCGCTCCAGACTCAGGATCAGTTGATTTTGCCCGGCTACGGCTCCGCCGCATAGCCCTGTGTTGCCGCCCAGGGGTACCAGCGGAATCTGTTCAGCGACACAGGCGTGTACCACCTGGGCCACCTGTCCAGTGTCCGCAGGCCGGGCGACCACTGTGGCCTTGCTGTGATAGCGGCCACGCCTCTCATAGCGGTAGGGTTCGATGTCTGGTGCGTCGGTCACCAGGCCACGCTCATCAAGAACCAGTCGCAGGCGTTGCAACAGTGCGTCCATCGGGTAGTCCTGGCCGGGGAAAGGGTGTACAGGTTCGAACGATGACCTGTGCTGAGGTGCAATTATATGCGCCAGGGGGTATTCGGGGACTGTTGCTAGAGCCGGTGTTTTTGCTACATTACTCCTTAGAATTTAAAACTATCTATTCTGAGGGGAAGTCCATGTATCGATCGCTTCATATGGAGCCAAGCCTGTGCACCGGGTGCCTGCAATGTGAGATGGCGTGTAGTTTCGAACATGAAGGTGAATTCAACCCGTCCCGGTCGCGAATCCGGGTCTTTGAGTTCGAGCACGGGAAAACGTCCGTGCCTTATAGCTGTACCCAGTGCGTGGAGGCCTGGTGCATGAAAGCCTGCCCGACCGGCGCTATCTTCGTTGACAGTAACCTTGGCGCCAAACTGGTGAGTGCTTCGGCGTGTGTCGGGTGTAAGGCCTGTACTACGGCGTGTCCTTTCGGCACCATTGAATTCAATCCGGTGAGTGGAAAGGTGGATAAGTGCGATCTTTGCGGGGGTGACCCACAGTGTGTGGCCGCATGCCCCACCGGCGCGATCACGTACGTGGATGCTGGCGCAACCGGTGTGGTTCGTATGCAATTGTCGGCAGAACAGACAGTCCAGGGGAGAGCATCATGAGCTGGCAGGGAAAAATTCTTCGGGTTGATCTTACGGCAGGGCAGGTAGCGCCTGAGCCTCTTAACATGGCATGGGCCAACGAATACATCGGGGAACGGGGCCTGGGCACCAAGTATCTCTGGGAAAACATGGATCCGAAGGTAGATCCAATGAGCCCTGAGAACGTGTTGATCTTCGCCACTGGTCCGCTTACGGGGACAAGCGCTTCAACCAGTGGGCGTTACGCGGTGCTGACTAAAGGACCTTTGACAGGAGCCATCGCCTGTTCCAATAGCGGGGGCAAATTTGGCGCCGAATTGAAATACGCGGGTTACGATCTGCTGCTGATTGAAGGTCGTTCAGAAAAACCAGTTTATCTATTGATTGAAGGCGATGAAATCAGTTTGGTTGATGCGAAGAAGATCTGGGGTAAGACCGTCTGGGAGACCGACGAGTGGATTAAAACGCAACACCACAACCCGATGCTGAAAATCGCCACCATCGGTGTCGCCGGCGAACGCGGTGTTCGTTATGCGGCCGTGGTTAACGATCTTCATCGGGCTGCCGGGCGCTCCGGGGTTGGTACAGTGATGGGTGACAAGAATCTTAAAGCCATCGCGGTGCGTGGTACCGGTGGTGTCGGGGTCAAGGATCCCAAAAGATTCATGCAGGTCACCCGGGAGATGAAAAATCTTTTGGCCCAGAATACCGGTGGCATGACCAAATATGGCACTAATGCGATGATGGAAACCATGCAGGAATTCGGTGGTTTGCCTACCCGCAATTTCCAGGAAGTGCAGTTTGCGGGCTACGATAAGATCGATGCAAAGGCGATGCTCAAAACTGATCAGGCCGGGCATCGGAATCTTCTAACCAATAAAGCCTGCTTTGGCTGCACGATTGCCTGCGGCCGAATCGCGCACATCCGCAAGGATCATTTCACCATTCAAAATCGCAAAGAATACTGGCATGCTTCAGGTGGCCTGGAATACGAAACGGCATTTGCTTTCGGCCCGGTGGTTGGGGTAGATGACATTGATGCCTGCACGTTCGCGGGCTACCTGATGAATGAGCACGGAGTTGACCCGATCTCTTTCGGTGTGACCCTTGCCGCCGCAATGGAACTGTTCGAACTGGGGATCATCACGACCGAAGATACCGATGGTGTCGCTTTGAACTTTGGCAGCGCCGAGGCCCTGACTGTGATGGCAGAGAAAACGGGCAAGCAAGAGGGCTTTGGCCAGGTGCTGGGTCTGGGCTCGCGGTTGATGTGCGAGAAATACGGTCATCCGGAACTCTCGATGACAGTTAAAGGGCAGGAATTTGCCGGCTACGATTCACGAGCTCTGCAGGGTATGGGCTTGGGCTACGCGACGGGAAATCGGGGCGCCTGTCACCTCAAACACGATACTTTCGAGGTGGACATGGACGATCAGAGCGGGCAAGGAAAAGCCGAACCCTGCAAGACGTCGCAGGACTGGACTGCAGCCGTGGATTCGAGTGGATTGTGTATGTTCACGATGGGGGCCTGGGGTGCACCGGAGTTTGCGGCTCAACTGGACGCGGACAGCGAGGGTGAGTGGACTCCGCAGCGGCTGATGGAAAGCGGTGAGCGCATCTGGAATCTGGAACGAATGTTTAACCTTGCGGCGGGATTGACCCGCGACGACGACACACTGCCTGAGCGCCTGCTTAAAGATCCAGCGCCCAGTGGCACCGCCAAAGGCAAGGTAAACGAGTTAGAGAAGATGCTGCCAGAGTATTACCAGTTAAGAGGCTGGAACGATCAGGGTGAGCCGACCACCGAGACACTGGATCGATTGGGGCTGGGCTAGGCCAACGTGCGGGTTAAAGTGCGGGTGACAGGTCAACTGATTGATATATGTTCGGCTGACCACGTAGACCTGGCGGATAGGGCGAGCGTTGACCAAGCCCTGGCACAGCTGAATATCCCACACGACCAGGTGGGCTTGGTTTCGGTCAATGGGGAGGCGGTGTCGAAGGCCAAACGGCCTCACCGGGCATTAGCAGACGGCGATGAGTTAGTGGTGATGGCGCCCCTCACGGGTGGTTGATCTGCTGCCTGACTGGCCGCAACTCACCCTCTTTTTGGGCGCGTCTTTGGTGTTGGCGGTCACGCCAGGCCCGGGTGTTTTTTTCATCCTGGCCACCAGTGCCTTACAGGGCGCACGGGCGGGTTTTATCTCTGCACTGGGCATTGCGACAGGAACACTCGCCCATATCGGTTTCGCTGTATTTGGCCTGTCAGTGCTGATCACTTCTTCAGCGCTGGCATTTCAGGTCGTGAAATACCTGGGCGCCGTATACCTGGTGTATCTGGGGATCCGGGTGCTGCTGGGCCGGGACGGCGCAACACCGCATCAGCCAACAGGAGTGATGCGCGCGACAGTTCGGCTTTTTGGTCGGGCCATGCTGATCAACGTACTCAACCCTAAGGTGGGCCTGTTTTTTCTCGCATTTCTTCCGCAGTTTGTAGACCCGGCTAGAGGACACCCATCGATTCAGTTCCTTTCCCTGGGGTTGATGCTGACCGGGATTGCGCTCGTCACAGATACCTTATATGCGTTGGCGGCGGCAAACTTTGGTACGCGGTGGCGCCCGGCCAGTCACGCGCATGGCTGGCGTCGCGCGTTCGCTGGTGTCACTTACATCGGCCTGGGCATTGGGAGCACATTGATGGATTTGCCGGCGCGGGCTTCGATCAGGCCGTAAATGGCGATCAACCCCAGGTGATGAGGTCTACCCCCGGGGGCAGTCAATGGCGGGGTCGCTTTCATACCAGAAACGCCCATCCAACTGGCCGCGCCAGACCCATACTGCCAGCAGAGGTTCCTTAGCGGTTTCCATAGCGTGGATCGCAGCGGGCGGATGATGAATCAGATCCCCGGCAGATATATCGAATTCGCCGTCGTCTATACGCCAGCGAGCCTGGCCACTGAGAATGAAGTAGAACTCTTCAGCATCATGCGCATGGCCGGGGTACGCAATATGATCCTGTTGTAACAGCAGGCCCAGCCGGATCGGATCGTCAATGGGTGCGGATACCTCGTTGACCAGGTAAGCGGCCCCATACCCGCCGGGGAAAAATTCCGGTACACCGCGGCTCGCTTCATGCCACGGTGCTTGGGGGGCTATGAGCGCCACTTGGGGCCCGAGCTCGTGATCGACCGGGATCTGGGCTGTCGCACGTTCAAGACATTGAATCATCGTAGGGCAGGTTGTGGGGGTTGGAGAGGGTATGTCGGTGGGTATAGCCCGGATCTGGCTGGCCAGACTTTGGAATGCGCTATCGGCGCTATCGGCGCAGAATTGAGCCATGCGAGCCAGTAATTGCGGAAGATACTCCGAGGTTGATTCTCTGCTCATCAGCAAACTCCCCAGTCGGGCTGCGCCCCAAAGGGCATAAGCCCTTTTTCCAAGGCGGTGAATAAGGTATTCTCGTCGGTGAATCTAACCGAATAATCATCCGGGCACATGGGTGGTGGGCGGACCACGCGGCTTACAGCATAAGCGGCCGCATTCACCACGGGCAGGGTATATCTTCGATCTGGCAAGGAGGAGCGAGTGAGCGAGTTGTTGCTACGAATGCAGAATCTGGTCATCGAGGCCGATATTGATGGCCAGTGGAAAGGCATCGTGAATGGTCTGAGCCTTAACCTGCACAAAGGAGAAATCATCGGCCTCATCGGCGAGTCTGGGGCCGGCAAGTCCACATTTGGGCTTGCGGCAATGGGCTACACCAAACCGGGTTGTCGAATTGTTTCTGGTTCGATTCAACTGGACAGCGAAGAACTCGTCAACGCGGCTCCATCGCGACTGCGCGAGATAAGGGGTAATACCGTGTCGTATGTGGCCCAGAGCGCGGCCGCCGCTTTTAATCCCGCTCACCGGCTGATCGATCAATTTGCCGAATCACCAGTGCAACACGGCAAGTTGCGCTCAGACGAGGCGGCTCAGCGGGGTCGGGAACTGTACCGTCAACTCGATCTCCCGGATCCGGAACACATCGGGGAACGTTTCCCACACCAGGTATCGGGTGGTCAATTACAGCGGGCGATGACGGCCATGGCGATGGGCTGTGATCCGCGGCTGATTGTATTCGACGAACCCACCACTGCGTTGGATGTAACAACACAGATTGAGGTGCTTTCGACGATAAAAGAGGCGGTGCGGGCGCGTGGTGTCGCTGCGATCTATATTACCCACGATCTTGCGGTGGTGGCGCAACTCGCAGACCGGATTATGGTGCTGCGCTACGGTGATCTGATAGAAGAAGGTGAGGCCCGTGAGCTGTTACGCAACCCACAGCAGGAATATACCCGCCGGTTACTGGCTGTGCGCTCCCTTCGCGAAGACAAAGATGTGTCGGTAAGTGATGATCGGGTACTTGAGGTCAACTCTGTCACGGCGCGGTACCCCCGCGCGCAAGAACAGGTATTGAGCGGGATCAGCGTGGAGGTGCCACGGGGTAAGACGGTAGCCGTTGTGGGCGAGTCGGGTAGTGGCAAGAGCACATTGGCGCGGGTGATCACCGGGTTGTTGCCGCCAGAACAGGGCAGCGTGAGTTTTCGTGGCGATCTCTTGCCAGCCGCGTTGGCCAGTCGGAACAAGGAGCAGTTGCGCGCGATCCAGATGATCTACCAGAGTCCGGATGTAGCCCTTAATCCGCGGCAGAAGATCTCTGAGGTGATTGGTCGGCCTCTGGAGTTTTATCTGGGTCTGCAGGGAGGGAAAAACCGGGAAGAGGTTGAGCGTCTTCTGACGCAGATCGAGTTACCCGCCGATTATGCGGATCGTTTTCCAGGGCAATTGTCCGGTGGAGAGAAACAGCGAGTCTGTATTGCTCGTGCGCTCGCCGCAAAACCGGATCTGATTATCTGTGACGAGGTCACCTCGGCACTGGATCAACTCGTAGCAGAGGGTATTCTGGAGTTGTTGCAGAATCTGCAGAACGTGCTCGGCGTGTCTTATCTGTTTATCACCCATGATCTGGCGACCGTAAAGGCCATCGCCGACAGCATTGTGGTGATGTACCAGGGGAAGATTGTGGAACAGGGCGCCAAGGGGGACATTCTGACCCCACCGCACGCGCCCTATACTGAATTGCTGCTCTCGTCGGTTCCGGAAATGGATCCGGATTGGCTGGATATCCTGGTGGAGCGCCGGCGTCGGGGTGAATTACCGACCACCGCATCATTAAACTGAGGCCGCCCGGGGAAGGGGGTGGTTCAGGTCGCGTTGCTTGTTTCCACAGCGGCGACCTGGCGTTTGACCCGCTGAACCATAGCGTAAACCCCTACGTGGCGGGTTGGACTGAGATGTTCAAAAAGCCCGAGCCGTTCAAACTCCGCGTCGGCGTCGAGTTCGGCAATTTCCGGCGCAGATTTGTCGTGAAACATGGCCAGCAGGATAGCAACGACGCCCTTGATGGTGGAGGTGTCACAGTCACCCCGGAAGGTATAGCGGCCTTCAGGTCCTCGCACGGCGCGGATAAAGACCGTACTCATACACTCGGGAACGAGGTAGCATTCGAGGCGCTCTGCGTCCGGGTAGGGTGGTAATTTTTCCCCGAGTTCACTGATAAAATGATAACGGGTCTCCCAGTCTTGCAGAAAGTCGAAGGTCTCAATAACCCTTTCGTAATTTATCGGAAAAGTATTCATCGTCGCGCCCGTTAGGAGAAAGAACATGCCGGTGTCATCAGGTAAATTATATCTGCACCGGGCTCACGCCCGGTTGGTGCTCGTGCACGCTAACGGCCGGACCTTCATGAACGATTAAATAATAATGAAATGGGATTATTGTGACTAACGATTACCGGTTAATCTCAAAGCGCTGGCAGACGCCCGCGGTAGTGCTGGCAGGCGGATGCCTTATCTCTGTGATTGGATTTGGTGCCCGTTCAAGCTACGGTCTTTATCTGGGGCCGATGACCGGGGATCTCGGCTGGTCCCGAGAGACCTTCGCTCTGGCCATGGCGTTGCAGAACCTGTTTTGGGGGCTGTGCTTACCTTTTGCCGGCATCCTGGCAGATCGGCATGGGCCGGTCTGGGTCATCGTGGCGGGCGCCATTATCTATGCACTGGGCACAGTGGGAATGACCGTGGCGCAAAGTCCATGGGCCTTGTATCTCACCGGGGGAATATTGGTGGGAAGCGGTGTGGCGCTCACGGCTTTCTCGCTTGCAACGGCGGCGATGGTCCGAGTAGTCGGGGCCAATCGGCGTTCTCTGGTGATCGGTTTGTGCACGGCCGCAGGCTCTGTGGGGCAAATGTTTTATTCGCCGATCACCCAGAATGTGATCGGTCAGTATGGTTGGTCCTTCGCGTTCATGGTCACCGGTGCTTCGGTGTGCCTGATTATCCCACTTGCGTTTATGCTCCCCGGTGACCCGCGTGTGAGTAACGAGAACGTTGTGCATACCGGGGCGGGGGGCGCGATTCGTGAGGCGCTTAAGCACCGGGGTTTCCTTCTGTTGACTGGGGGTTTTTTCGTCTGCGGCTTCCATGTCGCGTTTATTACGGTTCACCTGCCGGTGTATGTCTCAGATCTGAGGCTTGACCCCATGGTGGGTGCCCTGGCGATATCGTTGATTGGCACCTTCAATATTGTCGGATCGTTGTTGTCTGGGGCTTTCGGCCAACGCTTCAGTAAGAAGTTGGGCTTAAGTGGCATTTATAGTTTGCGCGCGCTGGTCCTGTTGATTTTCCTGTTAACGCCTAAATCGGCGCTGGTGATCTATCTTTTTGCCGGAACGATGGGTCTGTTATGGTTATCGACGGTGCCGCTAACCGCCGGGATCATTGCCCAGGTATTCGGTATCCGTTACATGGCGACACTTTATGGATTTGTGTTCTTGAGCCATCAACTGGGCAGTTTTATCGGAGTCTGGATGGGAGGCTATATTCACGACGCAACAGGCTCGTATGAGCTGATGTGGCAAACGGGAATCGTACTGGGCCTGGTGGCGGCGGTGGTGCATCTTCCGATCGATGAAGCCCCTGTCGCCCGCCTGCGCCCTGTCTGAGCGTGTCC
>PBSU01000002.1 GCA_002726415.1 Acidiferrobacteraceae bacterium
CGTGACTGCGGTTTCGGGCAGGGCAATGTAGTCGGTCGCGTAACCATCTTCATTGTCACCCATGAAGCTCAATAATTCTCGTTTTGGCCGACCCTCAATCCAATTGGGGAAACAGGTGCTGATGACCTGGTCACCCACCTGCCACCTAGATACGTTGGCACCCACGTCGACGACCTCGCCGCTCGCATCACCCAGCAAAACCCGTTTGTCTTCCGTAGGAATAGACCCCAATGCCACCAGTAAGTCGTGATAGTTCAGGCTGCTAGCTGCAACTTTGACGAGTATTTCGTTGTCTCTAAACCCCGGGGGGTCAACCTCAACGAGGTGAAGGTTTCCTAGACCCCCTGGTTTGAATAATTGAATTTGCTTCATGATAGTTGTTCCATCGAAATTCGCCCTTTATCATTAGCCTGCATTACTGACCACACAGGTTCGTTTTTTCGGCCGTAGCGTCTTTGCCACTGGTGCGGGTTAAGAGATATAGACGCCATGATGATGCTCTTACTTTCTAAGACCAGTTCGGTAGGCGTTTCTCTCGGTAAGCGGACATCGCCTCCGAAAAATCATCTGAGCTTGTGGCGCGGAACTGATGCTCTTTGTAGAGCGAAAAGAATGTTTCAAAATCGAGGTCATAACAATTATTCAACATTTGTTTGGAGAGCCGACAACCTTTCGAGTTGACCGCACTGACGCGGGTGATGATTTCCTCGAATTCCGCTTCGGCGTTGTCCTCAGAGACGAGGTAATCGATCATGCCAATCCTTTCGCCCTCGACGCCATCGATCATCTCGCCGGTGATAATCAGGCGCTTGGCCCGGCCGAGGCCGATATAGCGCGCCAGGCGGAGTGTACCAAGACCCGGTATCAAGCCTTCCTTGATAGCCGGTAGCCCGAGTTTGGCTGAGGGCGTGCAAACGCGGATGTCAGAAGCTAAAGCGAGCTGCAAACCACCTCCAAGCGCATAGCCATGGATAAGGCAGAGCACCAATTTATCCATGGTCTCGAAGCGCCTGAGTGCGCGATCCCAAAGATCGAAATAACTGTTATCTATCTGCCCGGTGGAAAGATGTCGGAGATCTATTCCAGTGGAAAACGCCCGACCACTGCCGTTAATGCTGACGAGACGGATCTCTTCATCCTCGGCGATCCGCGCTGCCAACGCATCCATTTCGTGTGCACCGGTCATGGCGACGGCGTTGAGAATCTCCGGCCGATTAAATGTGATGCGCGCTCGCGTGCCCTGTTTTTGATACTCTAAAGTTTCGTAGTTATCGGCCATGGCCTGTACTCCCAGATCGTTTTGTCATTGCGGCGAAAACAGGATTGTAAAAGAACATCCTTTCAATTCAAAAAAAAATCATGATGTTCCTTCATTGAATTGGATTACTTCTTGATAAGTGGAAATGAGGAGAGCATCCGACACCGGCTTGAACAACGGGTGATAGTAGAATTCGAAGCGGCTTAAGCGCCAGGGCGTTATCTTGTCGGCACGTCCAATAGAATCCCCACGGACGCAGGGGTATTATCTAAAGATGAAATGCCTTTCAAAGCTTCTTCTCGGCGCTCTGCTCGGGGCTGTGATTCAGGTCGAAGGTAACGACTACCCTCATGGCACAACCTGTGACCCGATTTCTAGAGAAAAAGTTCAGTCTATTGTTTCAGTTGTATTAAAAGGTTCGAAATACCGGTCGTCAGGAAATCAACAAGCGTGTGCACAAAATATTCGATTCCTAACGGAAGGGGAGGTATCGTATCTGAAGTTCTCAACCCGGCGTGGGGACGGTATGGGAAATATGGGACCTGTGTCTGAAGGAACGAACGATATAAAAACCGCCCGCCGGCGCTTTGAAGTCACAAACTTTCATGATGCTTTTCCAGTCGGTAAGACTTTGATCGTCAGTTACGATTTTCGAGTCGACCCAGAACATGAATTCATTGAAGGTCATGGGTATGCGATTGTAGTCGGCCAGGTATTTCAAATAATGGAGCGAGACGATCGTCGGGACACCCAGCCATTGTTCATGTATGGTCGCTTAGCACCTTCAGGTTATAAGTTATTTGGCATTCCGATCCAAAAAAGTATCGACTTTGGCAAGTGGGTGAATATCAGATTTGAGTTGCCGATGGTTGTGTCTCTATCACCACGCGTCAAGATTTGGGTAGACGGAGAGGTTCGATACGATGGCAATGCACTATTCTCGATTAAGTTGAGAGGGCAACCCACGTATCTACGAGATACCACATTTGCTTTGAAGATCGGCCTATACCAATATGGCTTATCTCCCAAGAATCTGAATTCACCAGCTGTGCAGGCTATCAATATCCGGAACTTCAGACATGTTTTGATGGATAAAGATATCCAAGATGACTGGGTTTTTACAACAGCAGGTCCGAAAGCGTTCTGCTACAACAAGGCAACAAACAGAGCAGCTAGAGCGTCTCTTGGCCGGTGCGAAGCCGGTTACGTGGGCATCGCCCTTAAGGAGTACAGCAAGTGGAAGAAGGAGAATAAACCCGCAGTGTCCAAAACCAAGAAGCAGAAAACTCACTGCTATCACCCAGGCACCAAAATCCTCAAAAAGTCTAGATATTGCCCAGGTAAGTTGGTCACTCTAGAAGAGGGTGAGGCCTTGGTGAAGCAGGGGGGTTAGTCGGCACGTATCTTTCTTACCTAACGGAACTGCCGCACCAGGTTTTCCCTCCTATTTGCACTAGCTCATCAGAATCCTGGTGGTTATTTCATAGAACAAATTCGCTGCAGACGAAATCACAAATACGTTGCGCTGCGGTCATTACGACGTCGTCTTTCTCACCCAGGCTAATACGCAGTAGGCCCCGACCGCTGTTGCCGAACCCATCGCAAGGTAGCAGGCTAACCCCTTTTTTTTCAAGCAACGTCCAGGCAAACTCTGTAGAAGATACCCGCAGTGGGCGGACATCGAGTACTGCAAACATGCCACCGCCCTGGGTATAAAGTCTTACCCCAGGCAAGTTGGCGCATTTATCTTCAAGTAACGCCCGCCGTCGAGAGAGGCAGGCTCGAATCTCGTTAGTGGTCTGGACGCCCTCTTTAAGTGCGGCTGTCGCGGCGTCCTGAATGAATGGTGGCAAGCCGTATGCCATACAGAGATTCAGATTGTAGAAATGGCGATTGAGTGATTCCGGCGCGACGGTCCAGCCACAGCGCCAACCTGTCATTCGGTGCGACTTGGAGACGCTACTGATTGTTACAGTTCGCTCTGCTGCCCCTTCGAGAGAGCTAACGCTGACGAATCCATCAGGCACAACCTGCGCATAGACTTCATCGCTGATAATCCATAGGTCGTGCTTAACACAAAGCGCTACGACTGAGGCAAGCTGCTCTTTGGTATAGATAGTACCGGCGGGGTTGTTGGGTGAATTCAGCAAGACCGCCCGAGTTTTCCCAGTAACTGCTTGCTCCAAAGCGTCCAGGTCCAACTGAAATCCATTTTCCGGGTAGATGGGAAGAGGAACCAATGTTGCACCCCCGACCGTGACCGTTGCCGGGTAGGTTGCATAATAGAGCTCCGGCACAATGACTTCGGTGCCGGTTTCCAGAAGACACAACGATGCAGCAAAAAGGGCATTTTGAGCACCGGAAAATACGGCAACATTATCTGCTGTTACGATTTGGCCCGTATGCTGCTGGTGGTAGGCCGCGATGGTCCGACGCAATGTCTCTTCACCCAAGACCGGTGCGTAATGATGACGCCCGTTTCGGATCGAATCGATCGCTGCTTTCTGGACAAGACTCGGGGTGTACTCGTCAGATTCTTGGCCCAGACTCAAGATGAGCACATCGTCGCCGCGATTCCGCCGGGCACTGGCTTCAATATGAATAGCCCAGACGTCTGCACTCTCGCCGCTGATCCGATCAACTAAGGAGGAGTAATCCATCGAGTATGGCCAGGAGAAACTGATCTAGCGAATTGTATGAGGCAGCATCTCGGCCTCAGAGCACTTCGTGCAGGGCGCTCACTGCCTCGTCCAGTTGAGATTTACTGATGACCAGCGGGGGGAGTAGGCGGATGACCGTTGGCCCTGCCGGCAAAGCCAACACGCGGCGCTCAAGAAGGGCCTGCAGGTAAGGCGTGGCTTTTTGCTTTAGCTCTATCCCGATCATTAGGCCGAACTGGCGCACTTCTCTTACCAGCTCCGGCAGGTTGTGCGAAAACTGCGCTACAAAGTATTGGCCCAGCTCATTTGCCCGGCCCGCTAAATCTTCATCCAGCATGAACTCAATGGCTGCCACAGCCGCAGCACAGGCAAGGGGATTGCCGCCAAAAGTTGAGCCGTGCACCCCGACGCTGGCTTGAATGCGATCGCCACACAGCACGGCACCCATGGGTACGCCTCCCGCAATTCCTTTTGCAAGACACATAATGTCCGGAACCAAGTCGAAGTGCTCACAGGCAAAGAAACGGCCAGTACGGCAGAACCCGGTCTGGACCTCATCGACAATTAAAATGGTGCCGCGTTCATCTCAAAATCGCCTTGCGGCTGCCAGATAACGGGCTTCTGCTGGCCGCACGCCCCCTTCGCCCTGGATGATCTCGAGAATAACCGCAGCGGTGGTATCATCAACAGCGTTGTCGAGCTTCTCGATATTGTTTAATGGGACGAAGGTGCATCCGGGCAATAGTGGCTCAAAAGCATCGCGATATTTGAATGTTGCACTCAATGATCCGAGGGTACGCCCGTGGAATCCCCGCATCGCACTGACCAGGCCAGTACGGCCAGTGCTCGCACGCGCAAGTTTTATCGCAGCTTCGGTACTCTCCGCACCCGAGTTACACAAGAACACACGATTTAATCCTGGCGGCGAAAGCTGTACCAGTCTTTGCATCAGCACACCGCGCTGGTCGTTGTAAAAGATTCCCGGACAGGTCACCAGAATCTCGGCCTGTTGTGCGATCGCCTTGGCCACGGCCGGATTACTGTGGCCCACATTTGCAACGCCGACACCTGCGGCACAATCGAGGTACTCGTTTCCCTCGCTATCCCAGAGTTGGGCTCCCTGGCCACGGGCGATATCTATGCCGCGTCGTGGGTACACTTCGAGAGCATATTGCGCTTCTAGAGGGGTTGGAGTCATCGGATCAGCGTCCCCCGGCCAGCGAAAGCATCGTGAATAGGTTTTGATGTCCGCCCGTCGGAGATAACGACCTCGCCGGCACCGGCATCTAAAAGTCGGCGAATCGCCAGTATCTTGCGCTTCATTCTTCCCGCCACGCGCTCCTCGCGTGCCTCAAGCTCTGCTCGGGATATCTCAGCGATGATGGTGCTGTCATCGTCCTTGTTTTCTAACAGACCCGGAGCTTCGATCAACTGTATAACCTTGATGGCCTTTAAAGCACCCTGGAGGGTGGTCACAATGTCATCGTTTTCGGAATTAATTGCAAAACCCTGCTCATCGACGATGGGGATACTCAGTACCGGGCGGTAGCCGTCGTTTAAAAGGCTATTCAGTAAAGATGCGTTGACTGACCTGGGTTTTCCCGAAAAGTCTCGTTTGATCAGCGTCTTTCCTTGTTCCCGGACCCGGATTCCACGATTACGCTGGCCTTGGATAAGACGACCGTCCAGCCCAGTGAGCCCAATGGCATTGATGCCGTTACGCTGGCAAAGTTCAACAAAGCGGCGATTTCTCAGACCACTGTAAGCCATCAAGATGAGATCTATGGCATCAGCATCAGAATAGACGCTGGTATAGCCAGATACCGATGTCAGCTCTACCTTGCGATGTCCCAGTTGTGCGCCCAGTTCGTCCCGCAGGGCGTTGGCGCCGAGTACGACTACGAACGGATCTTTAATCTGGGCAAGATCGGTCACGATGCCTTCCAGATTGATGTCCCGGCCACCCCCAACTTTGATGATATACATGCTTCTGTTGACCCCGTTAAAGCAACTGAATGGTCCGGTTTTCGATCGGACTCCAGTCTTGCGCGCTCGGATAAGGCTGCGAGCAGACGATTGTCATCCCTTCGGTGCAATGCCGATACATCTGAAAATATCCCTCATTTTCGTTATAAAGAGACGCCAGTAAGGATTGCTCAGGTGTCGCAAGAATCATATTCATCGCCCGGATGTATCTGCTTCTTTTTTCAATCACCTCTACTGCTTTCTCCAGCGCCCTTAACGGGCCGAGGTGCCGAAACCGGTCGATAAAGTGAAATATCTTTTCTGCCCCTATGCGGCCCGCCTGCCGGATTCGAACGCCCGAGAGCTCTCCATTAAAGATAAAGGCCTCGTTATCTTTTGAAAAGGGCATATTGTTTTCCACCGTGATGCCCTCATCCCGAAAAGCGCTTCGGGCATGCGCCAGGAAGAGGGTCGTCTTGCCGAACTGATTCAAATCGTCCAGCCAGACGGGGTTAATATTACGGTAATACTGCCAACGATTGTGGTGCAGCCACGCGCAGCCCCAACCGTGACCCTGGTACTCGGGACTGGCCTGCGCCAAAGATGCAAACTGGTGCAGATGTGATGCGATCTCGATGGGATCTTCCGAGCGAATCCAGAGTAATCGACACATGAGGCTCTAGATCGGATGAAGGCCTGGGAAAGTGAGTGCCGACGCTTCATCCAGTCCGTGCATGATATTGAAACACTGCACTGCCTGTCCCGCAGCCCCTTTCATCAGGTTATCGATCGCACTGATGATGACCAACCTGTTACTGCCGCGGTCGGACTCGAATCCGATATCACAGAAATTAGTCCCGCTCAACAGTTTCGGCTCGGGATACCGGTAAATACCGCTGCGCTCTTTGACGATGCGGATAAATGGCTCTTTGGCATAATCTTCTCGGAATGCACCCCAGACTGCTTTATCTTCCAGGGGTTCTGTCAAGAAGACATGGCAAGTCGCGAGAATGCCTCGAACCATCTCGATGGAGGTGGCTGAAAAGTGCACGGGAAAACCACCTAACGACTGCTCGATTTCACCGACGTGTCGGTGCCGGGTAGGTCGGTATGAACGTACGGCGCCACTGCGTTCAGGATGGTGGCTGGCATCACTGGCAACGTTGCCGCCCTCGCTGGAGCCTGCTTTTACATCTATCACTGCTGAGGCGATTAAACCGCGGCGGGCTAACGGCTGAAGGGCAAGCGTGCTTGCCGTTGCGTTGCAACCCGCACAGGCAACATGAGTCGCAGCGCGAATAGTGTCCCGGTGCAACTCAGGTATGCCATAAACAAAGCTGCCTAAAAGGTCAGGACGTATGTGCGCCCTACCATACCAGTGCTCATAACGGCTCGGATCAGCCAGCCTGAAATCGGCGCTAAGGTCGATGATTTTCGGGGCCAATGCTTGGAAAAACTCAATACGCTCCATGGTTTCGCCATGAGGCAGGCACAGAAATAAAACGTCACAGCTCTTGAGCTCAGTCAAGGCGCAAAACTTGAGTGAGGTGCTGCCCCGAAGATTAGGATGGGTTTTAAAGACGGATTTTCCGGCAAAACGCTCGGACGTGATCTGGGTAACCTCACAATCCGGGTGAAAGGTCAACAGCCGAAGCAGTTCTCCACCGGTATACCCCGACCCACCGACGATACCCACTCGAATCATTGGACAACTCCCAGCGTGTAGTCGACGACTCGCGCCGGTATGTTGACACCGGTGGTTTCAATACTGTTTCGAAATTCCATGGTGTAATTGACCTCATTGACCAGCAGTCCGTCATCTGTCTCAAACAGATCCACAGCGAGCACACCGCCGCCCACAGCCTTAGCGGCGGCAAGTGAAGTTGCGGAAATTTCCTCACTAACCGGGCAGCCTGTAGCAGTCGCACCTCGCGCGGTATTGGTAATCCAGTGATCTGATGCCCGGTAGATTGCAGCAACACATTCATCACCAATCACGAAGCTGCGGATATCCCGGTTCTTTTTTTCAACGTATTTCTGAATATAAAAAATTGAATGATGGTAACTTCCCAGCAGTGCCTTGTGCTCCAGTATGGCTTCGGCCGCTTCTCTGTCGTTTACCTTGGATAGAAGGCGACCCCAGGAACCGACCGTTGGCTTTAACACTACCGGGTAGCCTAACTCCTCAATCGCGTTAAGCGCTGAGGTTTCCGTGAACGCTACTCTTACGGGCGGCTGTGGCACACCCGCTTCTTGCAGAGCAAGGGAAGTCAGAATCTTGTCACCACAGACCCGGGCCACCTCTGATGTATTGACACACCGTACCCCAGCACTTTCGAGAAGACGTAACCCGTGCAAAGACCGCGAGTGATTAATGCTCCGTTCCAGGACGACATCGACATCAAAACCCGATTGAAGATTAAATACCAATTGGCGGTCATCGATCATCGTCAACTGGACATTTCGCGCCCGGAATTCGTCTAACAGAAGTTTCTCTTCCTTTCTGACCAAAGAGTGCAGCAGTCCTATTCTCACTCGCCCCAATCCTCTTCAGTTTCGGGGGCTTCAGCTAGGGTGGGCGGCTCAAGCGCGGTCACCTCGAGCTCGGTCCCACAATCAGTGCATTCCAGAATCTCGCCCGCCACCGTTCCATCGGGAAGCGAAACCTCGGCACCGCAAACAGGGCATTCAATCATAGGGATTTCTCCAGCTGTTGTCAGAAATTAGCACACCACCGGTCTGAAAATATCTAAGGCCCGGCAGGCGGCCTATTCTAGTGTTACTGAAGTGCAGGGCGAAGAAAAATTTAACACGCATCTGCAGTGGCGGTTTGAATAACCGATAACCCCGACCCTATGGGGTGAGGCAAGTTACCGTCGGGGCAGGGTGGGTAGCGCTCTCACGCGGGAGCTCGCTGGTGAGATTTCGGAAAAATTATGAACGTGAAGCCTGCCTCAAAAAAGAGTAATAACGTGTGTCAGGTGCCGTCCGGGTTCCATTTGGAATCGACGAGCACGACTGAGGTTGCGATTTGGGCATGGGGAACACGCCAGTAGCGCCGAAGCAGCAGATTCTTTTCGGTTTCTGACACTAACCGGTAACCATGCTTTTCATAGAACGAAATAGCCCAAAGAGCCCCAGCCCAGGTGCCCACTAAAAAAGGGGTCTGCCCGAGGGCTTGAAGATTGCGTAAAAGCGCCGAACCAAATCCCTGGCGCCACAGGTTATTTCGCACATAGGCATGGCGGATTAGAGTCACTTCTTTTTTATCCTGAATGCCCATCACCCCAACAAGTTCGCCATCCTTCTCAGCGCCCCAAAAGACGATACCGTCACGTACCTCTTCTGTAAGTTCGTTGTCATCCATATAGGGCTCATGCCAGAGACCTTTAGGGATAACACCACGATAGGCTTGAGCGCCATCGTTAATAATCTCAAGGATCGTTCCAAACTCAGAATTGGTGCAGCGCCTGATCATATTAATCTAACCTCCAGAAATCTCTCTCGGCTGACCAAGGTGTTGCGCCCAACACAACCCTATCTGCATTTTTTCACCAGCGCAGATTGATGAGCGTCACATTCACTCTCGCGCTCCTGTAAGATTTACCGGATCGCCAACCCGATAACTACCTCGGATAAAAGCAAATGCCTAATCAAAACAAGGGACAAGGCTCAGATGATACCGAAATAGCTCCGGGCCAGATATTTAGTTGGGAGGAACTTGATCGCTATGAGTTTAATAAGGAGGGTTATGAAGGCCAGATCATCAGTGGAAAGATTCTATTGACCGTGGGCGATGAGAGCCGGGAAATTGGCCCGGTTGTGGTGGAGCGCTAACCATTTCCCCAATTTCTTCATTGCCCAAACAAAAAGGAGTCAATACGAACAGAGCCAAACAATTGTTTTTGAACGCCGCCTTATCAGCCACGATGTTTCTGGTATGGAACAATGCAGAAGCAGGCAAGGCCGTTACAATAGAATCCGGACCTTATAGCTTGAGGGGCACATTGTGCACTCCCAAAGGAGCCGGGCCCTTTGCCGCTGTGGTTTACCATCACGGCGGGTTTGGTGATCGAATCGGTGGCGCACCCATCGGCACATGTAACGCGTTAGCCAAAGCGGGTTTCGTTGGTCTTTCTCTCATCCGCCGACCAACCCGATCGTTACAAGGGCATCTAGATGATGCCGAGGCAGCGGTGCGTTACATTAAGAAAGCGCCGAAGGTTGACTTCGAAAGAATCGGAATTATCGGTTTCTCAAGAGGGGGATTACTGGCCTGGCAGCAAGCCGCTCGGCGCAATGACCTGTCTGCTGTTGTAATCATGGCGGTCGCCGTTAATCGTCGACTGAATATTGACGATGCCCGAAGAATGAACGCACCGTTTCTCGTGCTGGTAGCAAAGAACGATACCGGCTCTAGATTTACAAAAGGGCAAAACACAGTCAGTTTTAGCCGCCAGCTCGCCAGTGCTCTTGCGCAGGCGGGTCAGGACGTTCGGTCCCTGATTTACCCGTCATTTCGCAATGATGGTCACACGCTGTTCTTTGAGGTTCGATCCGAGTACTGGCCTGACGTGGTCGCATTCCTGGAAAGACACCTTAAGTGACCTGTTTGTTTTTGTGGCTGAGGGGACTCTTTTGGGCCTATCCTTCTACTCAGGCTTCCTTCATGAACTTTGAGCGGCCAAGATGAACAAGAAAATCACGGGCACAACCGGCGCCCGCGACCGGCGTCTACACAATCTCGGCCGTTTGTTCCGTCCTTCGAGCATTGCGGTGGTGGGCGGGAGTCAGGCCGAGGGGGCGATCCGGGCTAATCGGCGCGCGGGATTTCCCGGGCCGATCTGGGCGGTTAATCCCAATCGGGCGATGCTGGAGGGAGAGCGTTGTTTCGCCAGGATCGAGGACCTGCCTTACGCACCCGATGCTGTGCTGCTGGCGCTTTCACCTGAGCGCTCTGTCGAGGCGGTCGAGGGGCTTTCTGCGATCGGCGCCGGCGGCGCGGTCTGCATGGCCGGGGGTTTTGCAGAATTGGGGACAGGGGGGCGAGTCTTGCAAAACCGACTACGGCAAGCAGCAGGGGATATGGCGGTGCTGGGTCCCAACTGTATGGGCGTCTTAAACCTTTTCGATGGCGTGGCGGTCTGGGGGTCCGATAACCGCATGGAAGCCACGGGCGAGCGCGGCGCAGCGTTGATCTCACAAAGCGGTGCATTTGCCTTTGGCATTACTAATATTGAACGCGGTTTTCCGCTTGGGTACTCGATCAGCACGGGAAACCAGGCTGTAATTGATGCTGGCGATTGCATCGATGCGGTGTTGGAAGATGATCGTGTGAGCGCAATCGGGCTTTACCTTGAGGGGCTGGAAGGTGGAAACCGTCTCGGCGGTGCTTGTTGGCGTGCGCTGCAAAAAGGCGTTCCAGTCGTTGCTTTAAAAGGGGGGCAAACTCCCGCTGGCGAGGCGATCGCCATAAGTCACACGGGTGCTATGGTGGTGGAGACCGATCTCTGGCAGGCTTTCGCGCGCCGTTTCGGCATTGCCGAGGTTTCGACACCCAAAGCCCTAGTGGAGGCATTGAAATTCCTGACGGTTAGCGGCATACCGCGTGGTAATCGCCTGAGCGCCGTGACCTTTTCAGGCGGCTTGAACGGGTTAATTGCAGCCGCAGCCCCAGCACGCGGCCTGACACTTCCCCAACCATCAGATGAAGGGCGTGCCGCACTTTGTGCTGTGATGCCCGACACGGTGCCGATCGCGAATCCACTGGACCTGAACGTGCCCTTTAGCTCCGCAAGCGGGATCTCGGCAGAAAACGGTGAGTCACTCGCTCAGGGAATTGCCAACCTCGCCCGGGGGGTGTCGGATATGATTACGTTTTTCCTGGATGTGCCACATAGAGACGATCTGGCACTCGATGCAATTTGGCTTCCAGGCCTTAAACACATGGGTGCTGTGTCCCGTGAACTCGATGTACCTTGCGCGGTGGCCGGCATTTTGCCCGAGGGGCTTGATCTCCAATTACGCCAAGAGCTTATTAATGCCGGTGTGACGCCGCTGCTTGGCTTTGCCGATGCGATGGAGGCGCTGTCTGTTGGCGCATGGCTTGGACAGGCACAACTGCGTGCTGCCGGGCGAACCGCTCCCCGATTGCTCGATGCCCACCCGGAGGGAGCCGGAACCCAGATGCTGGATGAAGCCGCTTCAAAAGCGCTTCTACGCGATTACGGCCTGAGCGTACCAGAGTCCCGATCCACCACGGCAGAAGACGCAGGGCCACAGGCCGAAGAAATCGGTTTTCCGGTTGCGTTGAAAGTACTGAGCGATACCATCGCGCACAAAGCGAAGATCGGTGGTGTGCAGCTGGGGCTCAATTCCCGCGAGGCAGTTGACCAGGGAATAACAGATATCCGACAAGCGCTCAAGGGCGCGCCGGGTGCGCCGAGCAGCGAGAAATTTCTTGTCGAGCAGATGGTTGGCGCACCGGCGGCAGAATACATCGTCGGCATCAAACGGCACGCAGCACTGGGGCTTGCACTGATGGTCGGGCGCGGTGGTATCGAGGTGGAGGCTTACCGACAATACCGAGCACTACTTCTTCCGCTGATCGAAGAGGATCTCGCAGAGGAACTGAGTGGAATCGGGTTGGTGCCTGGGGCGCTTGGTTATGACGCCCTGTGCGCGGCCATCCGAGCCATCGCCACCTTTGCCCAGGCGTACCAGGATCGCCTTCAGACGCTTGATGTAAACCCAATAATCGTTACCCGCCAGGGCAGCGCGATTGCCGCAGATGCGCTGATCATTTTTTCCTCTTGCTCGGAGACCGCCTTATGCCTGCAATAGATTTTATCGGCCTGACCGGGCCAGAATATGAGATGGACGTGGAACGTGGCCGGATCAGAGATTTTGCCAGGGCAATGAGCGCCCCCCTGCAGGAATTCATGACCGGGCGCAACCCGGTCATCCCCGCCACCTTTCTGGTCACCACGCCCTATACCTGGGGGTATTCGCTCGAACGCCCTCGTGGAACCGTTTTCTCACAGATCGATCATGATCTTTCAGTACCGCTCCACGCTGAAGAAGCTTTAATCTTTCACGGGGCGCCACCACGTGCCGGCGACCGTTACAACTGCAAAGCGATTTTGGAGGATGTGACTTCCAAATCCGGTGGACGCGGTGGTGACCTGACGTTCCTGACCATGCTTACAGAATACCGGAATGCGGCGGGTGGGCTGGCGGTTGAGCAACGCTCCGTCACCGTTACCACCGGTCGATCCCCGACCGAAGGCGACTGGGTAGTTAACTTGCCGCCTTATGAGCCGGACTATGAGGATATTGACCTCGTGGATATCTTTACCGATGTGGCGCGCATGTCGTGGGAGGATCTTACCGAGGGTGAAGGCCCCAACTTAGTGAATGCCGGACCATTAATGCTACGGGACATCGTTCGGTTTCAAGGCGTTGTTGGTGAAGATAATGCGTTGCATCACGATACCGCCTGGGCACACAAAGCTGGCTACCCAGCGGTATTCGGTCTCGGCATGCATCAGGCTAGCATGGTCGCAGGTTATGCCGCGCATTGGCTGGACCCTGCAGCCGTTCGAGAATTTCGGGTTCGTTTTCGTTGCGTTTATTGGCCAGGCGACCAGCTTCACTACCAAGGTGAAGTCGTACGCAAATTCATCGATGGCGACAGTGGGCACAAAAAGGCAGAACTCGCGCTNAGGTGTTTGAANNCTGATGGGCAGACGATCGCAGATGCCAAGATGAGCATGGATTTTGGTAGCGGGNCATAGACAGGCAAACGAAATTTTAGGGTGCCGGGGATCAACGTGGGGCTAGATCGACTGAATGNGNCCCAAAANGGCCTGTAATGCCCNGNGTGACCTTTTAGTTAAGGTTGGCNCCCNAACCCACCNNGCCAACGCTGATAAAAGTCGCTGGCGGAGTAGGGCGNTCGCCCTNTTNGGNACGCTGGCGCGATGGGGCGNAATTGGGGCAACCGGTTTGCTCATTTTCATTGNTTTTCACACTAAAATAGGAGACTCCTGATTTCGAGCTCTTAAGGGCATATATCAATGAAACGGAGCTCCTTTGCGGNTTTGTTGAGGCTTAAGGCCCAGCCGTTATGTGCCTACACCATTTTGGGACTGGTGTTGTTGTGGAGTTGGCCCCCGGGTGTGGTGGCTGAGCCTGCTGAGTTCGTGAATTTTCAACGTTTCGCGGGTGAGTCCGCGTGGGGTTATTCCGACATCTCAGACCCAACCGGGCTGTCGCCTGCGCAATCGGTCCAAAGGTTTGAGCTTCGTCCGCAAGATTGCCTTTCTGTTCCTCCTTATAATGATTGCGAAAAGGATGCAGAGCGTGCAGAACAGGCGCAACTGCGACGACCCGGTGCCGCGGTGTCGGGATCCGAATGGTACCAATGGAATATTTTCTTCCCTCCAGATTTTGTCAACAGTTACCCGGCGAGAACCCGGCATGGTCAGTTTGTCGAACATGGGCGCGAGAGTCCAGCCTGGGTGTTAGAAGTGGGGAGCACCGGGGTACTTTGGCTTGGCAGCCAGTTCGATGATGACCCTCGCTATTACTCCTTAGTTGATGAGCAAGCTCTTCGGGGAAAGTGGCATGAAATCATCATTAACGTAGTCTGGAGTGCGTCCCAAGGGGCGCTACGCCTTTGGGTCGATGGTGTACTCAAGGCAGATCACGATGGAGCCACCTGCAACAGTTGTAGGATTTTTTTCAGCTATGGGATACATCGAACTCGTGTGTCGACTTTTAATGAACGCTTCCCAGAACGAACGCTTCCAACCCAGGTGGTTTTATATACACAACCCCAAGTCACACTAACCGATCCCGGTTGGATTCTCGTAGACCCGCCCCCGTCTCCTGCATCGGAGCCGGCATCAACTGCTCAGAGTGACGATAAGGTTGAGCCGAGTGAGTCGCTGGAATCACAACCAGCCGACGAAGTTGATGAGGTGACTGGGGAGAGCCAATCGCCAGTGACTGACGCCGATGAGCCGGTAGTCATTATTAAAAATGAACAGGATAAGGAAGAAGAAAATGCCTCACCAGTCTTGCCCGAGCCGGAAGAACCGACGACACCGACCGAAGACGAGGATCAGACTGTCGATGCGGTCCAGGTACTTAAACCAAGCGATATCCCCAGTGATCGGCGTTGACTCGACTCAGTCGCCGGTTTGGAAAAAATGATGCAAAAACATTTTATCTCAGCCGGTGATCTGCTCCGCGATTCCTTTTTACTTGGGCAAAAGATTATCGAAAGTGGCTTTCGGCCCGATTTTATCGTGGGAATATGGCGCGGCGGGACGCCGGTCGGCATCGCTGTTCAGGAGTTGCTTGATTACACCGGAATTGCGACGGATCACGTGGCTATCCGGACTTCCTATTACACGGGAATCGCTGATACAGCTGATGCGGTCCAGGTTCATGGCTTGGGGTATCTGGTTCGAAAGATTAATCGGGAAGATGCGCTACTGATCGTCGATGATGTGCTGGATTCAGGAAACAGTATCGAGGCTGTCATTAACGATCTACAGAATCGGTGTCGTCGAAACATGCCTAAAGACCTTCGGGTAGCTACCTGCTGGTATAAGCCGGAAAAAAATCAGACAGGAAGGGTTCCTGACTACTACGTACACGAAACCGATCAGTGGCTCGTCTTTCCCCATGAGCTACAGGGCTTAACAAAGGAGGAGGTCCGCACGGGCAAGACTGAAATTTCAGATATTGTCATGTCTTTGAACAAATCCTGATGCTGCTAAGGCGACCAAGGCCTCTCAATTAATCTCAAAATCGGCGCGAGGCAGGGTGACTGTCACTTCGACCCCCCG
The DNA here is from genome assembly GCA_002726415.1 of Acidiferrobacteraceae bacterium. Lineage (GTDB taxonomy): Bacteria > Pseudomonadota > Gammaproteobacteria > Arenicellales > UBA868 > UBA868. The sequence goes on from PBSU01000002.1 coordinate 15,744, forward strand.
TTGCCCGCTCCGATTTCGCGCCCGAACCGAGCCCCGATGGAATTCAGCGACCAGGCGGACGATATAAAGGCCTAAACCCAGGTGGGATCTTCGCGCATCTCGGGCACTGGAAACCATGGGGTCGAATAAGCGATCTGCAATCTCGCCGGGTAGCCCGGCCCCATCATTAGAGACGGTTAGCTCAAGGTTCATGTCAATGCGCCGCAGGCTCACGTTAATAATTCCATCATGGGCCCCGAACTCGATCGCGTTATCGATCAGCTTATCCAGTAATTGTGCTACCCGGTCGGGGACGCCTCGTATATACAAAGGTTCACCGAACAAGGTCGCCACGATCCGATGATTAGGATTTGCCGCTTGGTAACCCTCGACACAGCCTCGGACGAGTGCCGCCAGATCAAACAACTCGGATTGATCCTGCTCCCGCGTCAGGGCATCTTTGAGACTTGCCGCTTCGGTCAGGCTGGTGATAATCGATCGAAGTCGACCAACGCCGTTTCGGGCACGCTGAAGATGCTTGTCGTCGGTCAACTGACGATGGTGGTACTGCAGGTTTTCCAAAGAAGAGTTGACGACGTTAAGGGGGTTGTGCAACTCATGTGCCAAGGTATCAGGGAGCTTCTCAAGGTAGCGGGTGTACTGGCCCAGGTTATGCAGCATCGCCGAGATGCTTCGCGTCAGGCTTCCCAGTTCGTCTCTTGATCGTGTACCCGCCCGGATACGGTCCTTGAGAAGTCGACCTTCTGGTGTTGCGGCTTGTTCCGTTTCCCGCTGAAGACGCCCGACCCGATAGGCCAGACGCGTTGAGAATATCAAAATCGCCAGCGATAAGAAGATAAACACCCCCAGGAACAAAAGCGTGAATCTTTGCAATGTTCGGGATTGCAANGAAAGTAGCTTATTCCCGCTTTGCTTAATCAGGACNGCGCCTTCGATCTGACCCTCTGCCCAGATCGGAGCNGCGGTGACGATTAGCTTAGCATCACCATAGCGTCGACGCTCTGTTGCAGGTTCNCCCTGGTTGATAACAAGCGCCAGGAGCCGCTGGTCCTCATTGCTTGAGTCCACCGGCATGTCAGTGAGGCCGCGAGTGGGGCTGCGCAACAGCCACTCATAGAAATTCAGAACTTTGCTTTCAATCCGGGTGAAGAAAGATCGCTCGTCCGGGCTTTTAAGGCCAAAGGCCTCCCGCCCCGGCGGGAAGATTGAGCCTACCTGGGCTCGTATACGGAAAACGCGGTCCCAGATCGTGATGTTCGCCTCGGACAGGTAAAGTGGTTGAACAAGTTTGGCCAGTTCAGGCGTAACCAATCGCACTCGACCGAAGCCCAGAAAAGCAGGGTCGGGCTCGGTGCTGATGATTTGGCGGATTTCTCGCGATGTTGGGTCATCGACGTCGATTACTTCAAACTTGAGTCTAGCCCCGACCCCGAGTAGTTCACGGGGAATGCGTAACTTGATCGCGTAACCGCCGCCCAGCAGATCCAAGGTGCCCGCAATGGTCCGAAGGGCTTCCCCACTTTCTGGCTCACGCCAGTTTTCCTTCATCTTGTAGATGCTGAGTCGGCCCGCTTCTTGTGCAGTGAGGAGATAACGGGAGATGGCGCCAGAATTTTCCTGGATTGTCATGCGGACCTGGTCATTATGATCCAGCGTAATCAGGTCAGGGTCACGAAATACCAGAAGATCATCGTCTACCTCTAAATAGGCGAAAATCTGGTCTGAATTAATGGCCATGCCGTGGCGAACGGCAAGGGAATCCGGCCGGTAATCAGGCCCGCATTCGAAAATACCGAAACCAGAAAAGCTGGCGAGCTTGCCTGCGGCCAACGCCCAGGTAGTCGCCGGTGCGTCGATCGATAAGGGTGCTTCAATCTCGGTGGGTAGGGTTCCCAGGGGCCGGCCAATAACTTCTGGGACACCCACGCCTGGATCAAACAGTTCACGGCGGTTGCCGAGGATGCTCGCAATCCCCTGGGTTGTGAGTTCCAGTGCCTGTTCTTGACCTTCCAGCAGGAACTTTTCCATCTCGCGGACGGACTCATACCCCATCCAAGGGATCGCGAGCAAAAAAACTACCAGCAGAAGGAGTTTGGTCCGAATCTTAAGGCCGGGACGAATCTTAAATCTTCCGGGCCCTAGGGGGGTGGCCGGCCTGTTGGATGAGCGAGGGGCCGGTTTTGCACTCACTCGGGATCGCGCTCCCACTTATAACCTGTCCCATGGACCGTTTGGATCCGATCGAACTGCGGATCAAGTTCGCGGAATTTGTTTCGTATCCTCCGGATATACCCGTTAATGGTATTGCGCTCGACCAGACCCTGGCGCGTTACATCACTTAATGCGTCGTACGTACGCACGTGGCCGGGATGCCGCGTTAGCGACTCGATAATCCAGAACTCCGTTAACGTTAGATTCACAGGTTGGCCCCGCCAGGCAACCAGCATACTGCTCTCATTTAATTCAAGCGCTCCCACTGTAAATGCGGTGGATTCCGCTGGTTGCTGCTGCAACTGCTCTGAAATACGCAAAAGGGCATGGACTCGCGCCACCAGAAACTCAAGACTGACCGGTTTGGTGATGTAATCCCAGGCGGTCATTCGTTGAGAGGAAATGCGGTCAGCGTCGCTGTCCCGGGCAGTCAAAAAGATCACCGGGAGGGTAGGGCTGAGCTTGCGCAGTTCCATGCAAAGATCAAATCCCCCGTCCATATCCTCACCGAGCATGATATCGAGCAAGGCGAGCGCCGGAAGTTCACTCTCGAACCCTGCCAGTGCTGAGGGTTTATCTGCATACGCGCGCACGTCGTAGCCGTGCGCTGTCAACACATCGCTGTAGTTGTCCCGCTGATCCGGGTCGTCCTCCACGATTGCGATTACCGTTGCCATTGTGGCCCCCTGGCGCGTGACGCACATCGCGCGTCTGAAAAACTCCGATAGAACACCCTATTTATCCGGTATTTTCCACCGGGATACCCTTCTTTTACCACAGGTTCTGCAACGAAAGACCCTCCCGGTAGCCTAATATCTGAGCCAGGTCGACAGGGTGAAGGGAAATCGGGGGGAGTATTTTGAGCAAGATGGTATTTGTACCGCTGACGGACGAGTTAATCTACGAGCACCCTGAATGGATCACGGGGCCCGTCAGGGCGTTTGATCCGGCCAAAAGGCAGACTGGGGCAGGGCGAGATCACTTGAGACCCGGACCGAGCAAGCCGAACTTGGCCGCAGGCAATGGGCGAGTCAATTGCGGTCCCGGGCCTCAAAAGACCGCGCACGGGAATGGCTCATCGGCGCACGGTAGGTAAAGGGCAACAAACCGCGGCGCACGCCGCGGTTCTATCTTAGTTGCGCAGGGTCCCAGACTCCCCGGCGTCACGCCCTGGCCTGACGGGCCGTCCAGTGCTCGGGCGAAGGCGAGGCGTGGTCGCGCGATCGGAACCGGCAGCTTTCTCGGCCTCCATATCGACAGACCCCTTAAAGGAGCAACCGTCTTCCAGCACAACGCGGGGCGCGCGGATATCGCCTTTTACCTTCCCCGTGGGGCTGATGACCACCTGCTCACTGCCATGGAGTTCGCCTTTCACTTCGCCGTCCACGCGAATAATCTTTGCATTAATGTTAGCGGTCACCCGCCCGTTCTCGCTGACCACCAGGTTGTTGTCTTTAAAGTTAACGGTGCCTTCTATCGTGCCATCGACCACCAGATCCTCTTCGCCGGCAACATCCCCGTGAATCACGATTGAGGAGCCGATAGTGGCAGGTTTGCGGCCACCGGGCTTGACCTGGCTCGCTTTGGCGCTTGCGGTAGCGACGGCAGGAGCTTCGTCAGTCGCCGCCTCGCTGATGTCTTTCTGTGTCATTCGTGGATCTATCCTCGGTTGAAAGTAGTTATTGACCGTCGTAAGCGGTCGGAACTTGGTCGGTGCACGGTGGCCCCCGCCAATAACCCAATTGTCACCGAGGGAAGGGAAAGGGTCAAATTCCCGGCATGGCCGCTGGATCCAGGTCCGGAGGGGTGAGGCATCAATATAACTTTACATAATATACATTATACGAAATAGGACTACGGTACTAGGCAACAAAAGGGGGGGAATGAGTTCATTAAGATCGT
>PBSU01000003.1 GCA_002726415.1 Acidiferrobacteraceae bacterium
TCGGGAATATGCTGCTGTGGCAAAGGAGATCGAAGATAACGGCGGTGTCTCCCACACGACTCGCGAACGCCTGGCAGCACAGGCTTTCAGCCACACGGCCGGCTATGACGGGATGATTTCCAATTACCTGACGGCAGACAATGAGGAAGGCTTTCCGGCAACCCTCAATTTGCAGTTCAGCCGACGCCAGATCATGCGCTATGGTGAAAACCCGCATCAAGCCGCGGCCTTCTACCAGGAGTCCCATCCATCCACCGGTACCCTGGCCTCAGCAGAACTGTTACAAGGCAAGGCACTCTCGTTCAATAACGTCGCAGACGCGGATGCCGCCCTGGAGTGCGTCAGCGCATTTGCTGAGACTGCCTGCGTCATTGTCAAGCACGCCAATCCCTGTGGTGTCGCGGTGGCCCCCTCCATCAGGGATGCCTATCAGGGGGCTTATGAGACCGACCCTACCTCGGCTTTTGGGGGCATTATCGCCTTTAACCGCGAGCTCGACGGCGCCACTGCGACGCTGATTCTGGAGCGCCAGTTTGTGGAAGTCATCATAGCGCCAGCTTTTTCAGCTGAAGCACAGCTGGCGTTATCCACCAAGTCCAGTGTGCGCGTGATGCAGGTGCAATCAATCGATGCAGATGCTTTTGCCCAGCAAAACTTCAAACGCATCGGTGGCGGGCTGCTGGTGCAGCAGCAGGATCTGGGGCGGGTCTCGGCTGGCGACCTCAAGGTGGTATCTGAGTGCGAGCCCAGCGCATCACAGTGCCGTGATCTGCTGTTCGCCTGGACGGTCGCCAAGTTCGTCAAATCTAACGCTATTGTCTATGCCACTGACCAGCGCACCATTGGCGTGGGTGCCGGGCAGATGAGCCGGGTCTACTCCGCCCGAATCGCTGGAATCAAAGCGGCCGATGAAAAACTCACAGTAGCAGGGTCGGTCATGGCCTCAGACGCATTTTTTCCCTTTCGGGACGGCATTGATGCAGCGGCTAAAGCAGGAATCCAGGCCGTAATCCAGCCCGGGGGCTCACAGCGCGATGCCGAAGTCATCAATGCTGCCAACGAACACGGCATGGCCATGGTGTTCACGGGCATGCGCCATTTCCGGCACTGAACATGAAAGTGCTGGTTATCGGTAACGGGGGGCGCGAGCACGCGCTGGCCTGGAAATTAGCCGCCTCTGCCCGGGTAAAGACTGTCTACGTCGCTCCTGGAAATGCGGGCACTGCCGCAGAGGGGGGTGTGCAAAACCTCCCCATTCCGGCAGACGACATCGATGCGCTGCTGGCCGCCGCACTGGCACACCGAGTTGACCTCACCATCATCGGGCCCGAGGCACCACTGGTAAATGGCATTGTCGATCGCTTCGATGAGGCAGGCCTGGCCTGTTTCGGTCCACGGCGTGGCCCGGCCCAACTGGAAGGCTCGAAAAGTTTCAGCAAGGCCTTCCTTGAGCGCCACTCAATCCCTACCGCAGCATGGCAGTCTTTCACCGATCCTGCTGCCGCGGGAGACTGGATCCGATCACACCCGATGCCGCTGGTCATCAAGGCAGATGGCCTGGCTGCGGGGAAAGGGGTGATTGTGGCCCAAGATCAAGACCAGGCCCTGCGAGCCGTTGATGAGATTCTGGTTCAGCAACGCTTCGGAGCTGCCGGGCAGCGGCTGGTAATCGAGGAATTCCTAGAAGGAGAGGAGATCAGTTTTATCTGTGTGGCAGCCGGTACTCAGGTGCTGCCTCTGGCAACCTCACAGGATCATAAGGCGCGTGAAGTGGGAGACCGCGGACCAAACACCGGCGGCATGGGTGCCTACTCCCCGGCACCGCGGGTCGATACCGTGCTGCACCAACGCATCATGGACGAGGTTATTCACCCCACGATACAAGGGCTTGTCGAGGAGAAGATACCCTACCTGGGATTTTTATACGCTGGACTGATGATCGATTCATCTGGAAATCCCCGGGTGTTGGAATATAACTGTCGTTTCGGCGATCCCGAAACCCAACCGATCCTGATGCGCCTACGCTCGGGCCTGGTTGAGTTGTGCGAAGCGGCGCTCGAAGGGCGATTGGACCGCTACGATGCCCAATGGGACCCACGTTTTGCCCTGGGCGTGGTCATGGTGGCCAAAGGCTATCCGGGTGAATATGCCCGGGGTGATGAAATCAGCGGACTGGAACAGGCTGAGTCGGATACCATTAAGGTTTTCCATGCAGGAACGCGGCAGCAAACGGGTCGTGTGGTCACCGATGGGGGTCGCGTGCTGTGTGTTACCGCCCTGGGAGAAACGGTGGGCCAAGCACAGCACCAGGCCTACGAAGGGGTCAGTACGATCTGCTGGCGCGGCGCGGACTGGCGACCGGACATCGGCTGGCGGGCGCTGGCACAACAACAAACTCAAAAACCTGAAAACGAAACGTTATGACATCACCTTTTGTTGCAGTGCTGATGGGCTCTGACTCAGACCTGAAGACAGTCCAAAGCACGCTCGATACGCTGGATACACTGGGTATCGCCTGGGAAGTACGTATCACATCAGCACACCGTACTCCACAAGATACCCACCGCTATGTTCGGGAGGCCGATGAGCGTGGCTGTGCGGTGTTTATTGCTGCAGCGGGGCTGGCCGCGCATCTCGCCGGCACGGTTGCTGCACTGACCATTCGCCCCGTCATTGGTATTCCAATGGACGGTGGCCCACTCAATGGTCAGGATGCGTTACTGTCCACAGTTCAGATGCCAGGCGGTATACCGGTAGCGTGCGTGGCCATCGGCAAAGCCGGTGCCAAGAATGCGGCCTACCTCGCTGCACAGATCATGGCCACCGCAGACCCGGATCTGGCTACACGCCTGGCAAGCCAGCGTGAAGTCGACGCCCAGGCGGTACGCGACAAAAACCAGGCACTGCAGGCTTCACTGGAATCGACAAGCGCCTAACAAGGAACCTGTCTGCCGCGATCCGTTGTATCACCAGCGGCGGGGTGATCGCCTATCCCACTGAATTCTGCTTCGGTTTGGGCTGCGACCCGCTGAACCAGAATGCCGTGCGGCGAATTCTTGACCTCAAACACCGGCCCTGGGATCAGGGTCTCATCGTGGTAGCAGATCACCCCCAAAGATTGCGCGGCCTGGTGGACATGACAGACCCGGATCAGGCTGCAGCACCTTTGGCTTCCTGGCCCGGCCCTCATACCTGGTTACTGCCAGCAAGAGCAGGGGTACCATCCTGGCTGCGTGGCCGCCATGCCACGGTGGCGGTGCGAGTCAGTGCGCATCCTCTGGTGCAAAGGCTATGTCGTGATAGTGGTATGGCGCTGGTCTCAACCAGCACCAATCGCAGCGGCCGCCCACCGTTACGAAACGGCATTGGGGTATTGCTCGAGTTCACTGACAAGATTGACTGCATCCTGGATGAACGAGTCGGAAATGCCTCCGAGCCCAGCACCATTACCGATGCCATAAGCGGCAGGGCTGTTCGCAGCTGAATTAACAGCCCAGAATCAACATGAACCATACGCTTGCGCTTGAAAATGTCAGTAGCTACCTGAAGGAGCTGCAGGACCGGCTGTGCGCGGGCCTGAGTAAAACCGATGACAGTGGAATTCAGTTTCACGAAGACGCCTGGACTCAGGAAAAGGGTGATGGACGTACCCGCATCCTGCGCAATGGCAACGTGTTTGAGCAGGCCGGAGTCAATTTCTCCCATGTTCATGGATCGGCATTACCCACTGCCGCATCCGCCCGACATCCTGAACTCGCAGGTAGTCCGTTCCAGGCCATGGGGGTATCACTGGTGGTCCATCCACAGAATCCTTTTGTTCCGACCTCACATATGAACGTACGTTTTTTTTGTGCTGAAACCGCCGGCGCACCTATCTGGTGGTTCGGCGGCGGCTTTGACCTGACCCCAACCTACGGCTTTGTCGCTGACGCGATCCACTGGCACCGTACAGCACAGGCGGCCTGCATCCCTTTCGGCAAAGACCTGTACCCTCAGTTCAAGAAGGCGTGTGATGAGTATTTCTACCTGAAACATCGCGACGAACAGCGCGGCGTGGGTGGACTTTTTTTTGATGACCACACTGAAGGGGGTTTCGACCACGCTTTCGCCCTGACCCGGAGCATCGGTGATCACTATCTGCCGGCGTATCTACCCATCGTAGCAAAGCATTGCAACCAACCGTTTTCGCCTGAACACAGAGAGTTTCAACTCTATCGGCGCGGCCGCTATGTTGAATTCAACCTGGTATACGATCGTGGCACCCTGTTTGGCCTGCAAAGCAGTGGGCGTACTGAGTCCATTTTGATGTCCCTACCACCGCGTGTTGCCTGGCACTATGACTACCAGCCCCAACCCGGTACGCCCGAAGCAACCCTGATTCAGGACTTTCTCAAGCCGCGCAACTGGCTGGCTGAGCAATTACCGTCAGAACCGATTAAGTCATCTTAAGCGTGGCCCGTACTGTCTACACCCTGCTGTTGTCGCTGGCGCTGCCGGTGCTGCTGGTCCGTCTCGGTCTGCGCGCTGCCAAAAGTCCCGCCTACCGCGCGCGCCTGACTGAACGTTTTGGGGGTGGCAATGGCAAGCCTCAGCGATGTGATGTATGGATTCATGCTGTATCCGTCGGTGAGGTTAACGCTGCAACCCCGCTGGTGCGCCAGTTACTTAAACTGACGCCTCCCTCGCGCATTGTCATGACAACCATGACCCCGACTGGTGCACAACGCGTCGTGGCCACATTCGGCGACAGAGTTATCCACCGTTACGCCCCCTATGACTACCCATTTGCGATAGACCGGTTTCTCGACTGCTTCTGCCCCAAACTGCTGGTGCTCATGGAAACGGAAATCTGGCCGAACATGATCTCCCGCTGTAGCCAACGCAATATCCCTGTGGCCATGGCCAATGTTCGACTGTCGGCAAGGTCAGCCCGTGGCTACCGGCTCGTGCTGCCGCTGATCCGCCATGCGCTAGACAGCGTATCTCTGTTTGCCACCCAGTCCCTGCCCGATCGGAAACATTTGCTGGCCTTGGGTGTTGACACCTTGAAGGTGTACCGGACCGGCAACATGAAGTTTGAGATTGACCTGCCAGCAAGCCTGAACGAAGTCGCCCAGGCGATCCGTCGAGATTGGGGGCCCAACCGTCCGGTGATTGTTGCGGGCAGCACGCATGAAGGAGAAGAATCCCTGCTGCTGCGATCACTGGAGGCACTGCTGCCTTCATTTCCAGATTTGCTGCTCGTGATCGCACCGCGTCACCCTGAACGTTTTGAAATGGTCACACGGCAAGTGACAAAACGGGGTTTTACGGTCAGCCGACGCAGCCAGCAATCAGGCGCGCTCGATAGCACCGTGACGGTTCAGATCGCTGACACCATGGGGGAATTGCTCACCCTTTACGGCGCCGGTGATATCGCCGTAGTCGGAGGCAGTCTGATCCCGATCCGCGGTATCGGTGGGCACAATATTATTGAGGCTTGCGCAGTAGGTACTCCCGTGATTTTCGGGGGCAATATGGGTAATTTTCTGGAAATCAGCGCACTGGCACTCGAATACCAGGCCGGCTATCAAGTCAAGGATGCCGATGCGTTGTTGCATTGTATGAGCTTACTCCTTGAAGACGCCAACCTCAGAGCGCTAGTCGGCGAACATGGCCGTGAAATGGTGGCCCAAAACACCGGGGCCACACTAAAGACACTAGAACTGCTTTTGCCTTTGTTGACGGATAACTGAACACTTTACCGTTGACAATCTTCAAGACACGCGCCCGCCAGTTTTGAATAAGCCCCAAACAAAGTCAAAACTTCGATGCATGATTAAAGTTTTATATTAGTGTTGCAGTTACTTGCCAGCACCAAACCTCTTGCAGTTTCTCAAGTGTAGTTTCAGAGCGACTCAGCGCTCTTATTGACCACTCCTCGCTATTGACAAACACGACAAGCACGTTGCGGTTTGCTTGACATTTAACGTTGCATGACTATAGTTCGCCTGCAAGGGATAAACAGCGTATGGTTATCCCAAAGTTTACCGGTACGCTTCCTCGTTTCATTAGATCTTTTCAAGTCAATGGTTACGGGAGACGCAAAGTGGTATTGCTGATAGAGGCGGTGTGTCGATAAGCCCGATACCGGATTGAAAAAACGATCCGGTGGTACATCAACCTTAAGCAGGAGGCCATTATGGCGGCAAAGAAGAAGGCGACCAAGAAACGAGCGGCATCCAAGAAGCGCGTAGCAAAGAAGGCAACGAAGAAGAAGGCAACGAAGAAGAAGGCAACGAAGAAGAAGGCAACGAAGAAGAAAGCTACCCGTAAGAAAGCGACCAAGAAAAAAGCTAAAAAGAAAGCTGCGAAGAAAAAAGCGACCAAGAAAAAAGCGACCAAGAAAAAAGCTAAAAAGAAAGCTGCGAAGAAAAAAGCGACCAAGAAAAAAGCTAAAAAGAAAGCTGCGAAGAAAAAAGCAACGCGTAAGAAAGCCGCCCGGCGGCGTTGATTGAAAAAGCCCACCCACACGATCGGGTAGGCGATAAAGGCGACGGCGAAAGCCGTCGCCTTTTTTATTGGGCCGGTACGGCTGGGTATGCGTGGCCGAGTACTTTGGTAACCCGGTATTGCCAGTCGATCCTGCCACGCACCCTCGACCTGGGAAATGAAAGATTTACGGTAAAGTCACGGGCCTGACCCGGGGGAACGGCTAACCCCACCCGCGGAGTATCGGTGCCTAAGATCTGACAGTCCTCTGTGGTGTCTTGCCCCGTCACCCGGCAGTCACGCAACTGGACCTCCAGTACCACCTCGACAGTCCGGGTGCTGAAAGCTTGGTTTTCAAGACGGCCGCTCAGATCAAAACTCCCCCCATAGCCAGGCTCAATGTGTACCTGAGAAAGGCGTACGTCCCCAGTTGAAATCAGTGCAGAGCCCCGCTCCTTTTCTCCAGGGATCAACTGCAACATCACGATTACGCCGGCCAACAATATCGCCAGCAGCCCAAAGGCCAGTTTTGGGCGGCGGCCAGCCACCACAATCAGTGCCAACGCAATGATGCCAAGTAAAGCCCAGTGCATATAAGATGAAATCGTGTGCCAGTGAATGGTATATATAACACTACCTTTTGCAACGATGTGTATCGCGTTGTCCTTTATGTAACCGGACGCACTCCTGCCAATGGATAATTCCCACAGTTCCGCACTCTTGAACAACGGCATTGCCATACGTGCGAAGCAGGCTCGCGCTGCTATCCCGGCGCCCCTCAGTCGTGATGAACAGCTTTTATTAAAAAAGCAGATCATCGGCCTGCTCGATGAAACGAATGCCGTTGTGGTTGCCCATTACTACGTCGACAGCGAACTGCAGGATCTCGCTGAACTCACCGGCGGCTGTGTAGCAGACTCACTGGAGATGGCCCGCTTTGGAATGGCACACCCGGCCAAGACTGTGGTGGTTGCTGGGGTACGATTTATGGGGGAGACGGCAAAGATTTTGAGCCCGGAAAAACGGGTGCTACTGGTCGAGCCATCAGCCGAATGCTCACTGGACCTGAGTTGCCCGGCTGATGCGTTCAGCGCTTTTTGTGACCAGCACCCGGACCGCACCGTAGTGGTCTATGCCAACACCAGTGCCGCCGTAAAGGCTCGTGCTGACTGGGTGGTGACATCCTCCATTGCGCTTGAACTGATCCGGGATCTGAAATCACAAGGTGAAAAACTGATCTGGGCTCCGGATAAGTATCTGGGTGACTATGTCCAGCGAGAAACCCACGCCGATATGCTTCTGTGGGACGGCAGTTGCATTGTGCACGAAGAATTCAAAAGCGAGGTGCTCGCCAACCTCATGACGCTTCATCCTCAAGCCAAGGTTCTAGTCCATCCCGAATCCCCGTTTTCGGTCATCGCGCTGGCTGATATCGTGGGCTCGACCAGTCAATTGATCGAGGCCGCATGCGGCCTCGAGGCACCGCTTTTCATTGTAGCNACCGAAGAGGGCATTCTGCACAAGATGCGCCAACGGGCGCCGGACAAGACCTTCNTAGCCGCACCTACCGCAGGCGCAGGTGCCACTTGTGAGAGTTGNGCGCACTGCCCGTGGATGAAAATGAATGATCTGCAACGCCTCGCAGATGCCTTACGAAACGGGGCCGGTGAAATCGTTCTCAATGAAGTGGTACGTGCCCAGGCGGCGATCCCGATCAACCGCATGGTCGCATACGGCCGTAAGCACACCCAGGCACACTGAGCCCCGATGCACTACCAGCGTGGGCTGCCCCTCAAAGCGACCGGACGGACGGGCGTGCTAGTGGTGAATCTGGGAACGCCCGATGCACCGACTGGCGCTGCGGTACGACGCTACCTTGCCGAATTTCTGCATGATCCGCGCGTAGTTGAACTCAGCCGCTGGTTATGGTGCTTGATTTTGCACGGAATCATTCTGCGTACCAGGCCTCGACGAAGTGCTGCGGCCTATCAGAAAATATGGAATCATGATGGCTCCCCGTTGATGTCACTGTCACAACAGATCGCGAGGCAATTGGACGCGCGACTCAGACAACGCCATGGCGAATCGATACGGGTCACACTGGCTATGCGTTACGGTCAACCCTCAATCCAGAGCGCGCTGTCTGGACTAGCAGCTGAAAGCGTTGATCAGATTGTGGTGCTACCACTGTACCCTCAGTTCTCCTGTAGTACCACAGCATCAGTCTATGACGCGGTCACCCGCGTTCTGAGAAATTGGCGTAACCTCCCCGCGCTACACCTGATACGCAGTTACCATTCAGACAAAGGATATCTTGACGCCCTGGCTGCATCAGTACGCGAACATTGGGCCAATCATCCAAAAGCAGAAAAACTCGTCATCTCCTTTCACGGGACACCACAGCGATATGCTGATCAGGGTGACCCCTACCGATTACAGTGTGAGGCCTCAGCAACAGCCCTGGCGCGCCGCCTGGAGCTGGACCCTCATGAGTGGGTCTTGTCATTCCAGTCACGCTTTGGTCGCGCACCATGGCTCACCCCCTACACCGAGCAGACTCTGGCCCTTCTGGCCAAAGAGGGCGTCCACAGTGTAGATATCATCTGCCCAGGCTTTGCCGTGGACTGTTTGGAAACGCTGGAGGAGATCGCGCTTGAGAATTCTGATATTTTCTGCCGCGCTGGCGGCAAACACTTTACCTACATCCCCTGTCTCAACGATCGCACCGATCACATCAGTGCGCTAGCCGACATTATTGAGCGCGAAGCCAAAGGCTGGCTCACCTGTGTCCCTGACTAAATTTTGTCTTAGCGACCTTTCAATGGCTGCCGGATCGCAGGGTGCTGATAACAGGAGCCGTCTGCGGTCGGTGTTGGTGCCAGACCCAGAAAGATTCCGCCGCCTGCTCTACCAACATACCCAGGCCGTCGACCGCACGCGCAGCCCCTGCATCCAGGGCCCAGCGCAAAAAAATAGTGGGCTGATCAGCATAAGCCAGATCATAGGCAAGGGCGTCGGGGGCAAAAATTCCGTCCGGCAACTTGGGGACTTCTCCCGTGAGGCTCGCTGCCGTCGCATTGATTACCAAGTCGAAGGTCGAAACTGAAAGATCTTCCAGATGGCAGGCTGCAGCACGTCTGGGTGAATCAAACGCTGCCAGCAGTTCATGGGCTTTTGACGGGGTCCGGTTGGCGATGACAATTTCATCTGGGTCACTATCTATCAGCGGCTGGAAAATGCCTCTTGTTGCACCGCCAGCACCGATCACCAGCACACGGGTTTGTGCGCAGGAGAAACCCAGATTTCTCTGCAGGTCACGCATCAATCCCACCCCGTCCGTGTTGTCCCCTCGAATGATATCGTCAGCAACAAAAGACAGCGTATTGACAGCCTGCGCTACCTGCGCCCGGTCTGTCAGCTCATCTGCAAGATGCCACGCGGCCTGTTTGAAAGGCACCGTCACATTGGCGCCCACGATACCCCCGGCACGAAGATTGCGAACTCCCTGCTCGAAAATCCCAGGATCTAACGCGATCGCCTCGTAGGAAAGCGATATGCCACACTGACGGGCAAAAGCCTCGTGAATCTGCGGTGACTTGCTATGGGCTACCGGATTGCCAAGGACGGCAAAATTGCGCCTGCGTTGCTGAAAGTCAAAAAGATCCGTCATCAGTTTTCAATCGAGATACACCCGGGGCAACATGAGCGTGAACCACGCTATAGTCCCCGGGGTAAGCCTTGAGCAGGCCACACTGTACCTCAAATCTAAACAACAGGAATGTGAGAATGGCTCGAGAAGTTGACGCTAATACAGCATTTGAACGGGTTCAGGTCATCGACTCCCATACCGGCGGCGAGCCCACCCGGATTGTGATCGACGGTGGGCCTGAACTGGGAACAGGCAATCTCGCCCAACGCCGAGAAGTCTTTCGCGACCAGTATGATGATTTTCGATCCGCAGTAGTAAACGAACCGCGGGGAGGTGACGTGTGGGTAGGCGGTCTGCTTTGCGAACCAGATCATCCCGACGCCGTGGCCGGCATTATTTTTTTCAACAATGTGGGTGTTTTAAATATGTGCGGTCACGGGACGATCGGACTGGCGACCAGCCTGGCCTACTTACAACGACTGGCGCCCGGTGTTCACCTGATTGACACCCCGGTCGGTGTAGTCACAGTAACCCTGCATGACCGTAATCGAGTTACCGTTACCAATGTTCCCAGTTACCGATTTCGCAGTGACGTGATGCTGAACCTAGGTGATTTTGGCGTGGTACGTGGGGACATTGCTTGGGGTGGAAACTGGTTTTTTCTAGTAAAAGAGCATGCCGAACAAGTACATCCTGACAATATCGCCCGACTGACTGAGTTTACCCAATCAATCCGCCTTGCTTTGTCGCGCGATCAGGTTACGGGCGAGAATGGTGGAGAAATCGATCACATTGAACTGTTCGGCCCCGCTGAGGGTCAGGCAGACAGCCGCAGTTTTGTACTCTGCCCAGGTGGAGCTTACGATCGCTCACCCTGCGGTACCGGTACCAGTGCCAAGTTGGCCTGCCTGATGGCAGATGGCATCATTGATCCCGGCGAAACCTGGCGCCAACAAAGCATTATCGGCAGCATCTTCCAAGCCCGGGGCGAGTGGGATAACGATCAGGTCATCCCGCACATTACCGGCACTGCATACATCAATGCCGAAGCCACACTGATCTTTGACTCCGCCGACCCCTTCAGTATGGGCATCAGCCCCTGAAGCCACAGGACGGCACATGTTGGCGACAGCGATACGGTAGGCCTGCGGATGGATCCCCGATCACCAGTAACCTCACCCACAGTGGAAGCACTGCCTCCATCTTTGCGGGCACTGGTCAGTGCGCACCTGTCCCGCCTGGATGCAGTCTGGGACAAATCCGAACCCGCACCACGCGCAGGCTCCATCTGGGCCTCACTCCCTAACGTGCTGGCAGGAAGCGATTTCATTGCCCGTACCCTTGTGAGCAAACCCGAACTTCTGACACAGCTAGCCGCAGACGACATTAGCCAGCCGCGAAAACCTGGCCAACTACGCCGCCAGATCGAAACCATCACGGGCAGTCGCGAGCACGTCACACACACATTACGTTGCCTGCGCCAACAGGAGATCGTGCGCATTGGCTGGCGCGACTTAGCCGGATTCGCCCCCTTGGATGAAGTCCTGTGGACCCTTTCAGAATTGGCCGATGCCGCCATTGATGCGGCTTTGGCCTGCGCCCATCACCAAGTCCGCGAACGCCATGGGGAACCGATCGGCGAACCCAGCGGTGATCCGATACGACTCACCGTGCTTGGCCTGGGCAAACTGGGCGGGCGAGAACTGAATATGTCCTCGGACGTGGACCTGGTGTTTGCCTTCCGCGAGAGTGGCTACACCGATGGCACCAAGCGCATCAGCAACCATGAATTTTTCGTCAAGGTCGGGCAGGTTCTGATCGCCATCCTGGAAGAACCCACCGCACAGGGAATCGTCTTTCGAACTGACATGCGATTACGCCCCAATGGTGACAGCGGCCCTCTGGCGCTGTCATTTGATGCGATGGATCACTACTTTTTGACTCATGGCCGCGACTGGGAGCGCTACGCGCTGATCAAGGCGAGGCCCGTCGCCGGCGATACCCTGGCTGGCAACGAATTGCTCAATGGCCTACGGCCTTTTGTCTACCGCAAGTACCTGGATTTTGGCGCTTTTGAGGCAATACGCGCCATGAAGACGCTGATTGAGCACGAACTGGCACGACAGAGTCTGAAGGACAATATCAAACTGGGCCGTGGCGGCATCCGCGAGATTGAATTTGTCGTTCAAAGTCATCAGCTGATTTACGGAGGTCGCAACCCAAATCTACAGACTCCGAGTCTGTACCAGGCCCTGATCGCGCTGGAGGACGCCGGGATTATGCCAGGCGGAGAATGCGAGATGCTGCGACATCACTACGACTTTTTGCGCACTTTAGAGCATCGTCTTCAGATCATGGACGATGCCCAGACCCATACCGTGCCAGCCGACCTGCTCAGCCGCAACCGCATTGCCTTATCTATAGATTGCCAAGATGCACAGGGTATGGACACACAATTAGCATCGGTCAACGACGACGTACACGGGCTATTTCGCGCTGTGTTCCGCCAGGACAGCGTCGAAGTAGAACAGGACAACGACTCAGTGATTACAGACCTCTGGCACGCGACGCTGGAGCCCCAGGCACAAACAACACAGCTAGCCAGGCTAGGCTTCATAGAGACTGATCGAGTACAACAACTGCTTGTGGATATCCGTCGCAGCCGCTTCTACCAGGCATTCTCCCGGGAAGGACGCGAACGCCTGGACAGGCTCATGCCCGCTGTCCTGCGTGTGTGTGGCCAGGCGGATGATCCCGATACCGCAATCACCCGCTTGCTTTTTGTGATCGAGTCAATCGGCCGGCGCTCTGCTTACCTTGCACTGCTTGGCGAGAACCCGCTGGCGCTGGCACAGCTGGTACGCCTGGTGGGGGCCTCCAGCGAAATCAGCCATTGGATTGGGCGCCACCCGGTGATACTCGACGAACTTCTGGATCCCATCGCTGGATTCCAAGTACAGGATCATGCGGCCATTGCCAGTGAACTGCAACACAAGCTTGATTCGTTTGAGGAATCCGACCTTGAGACTGCCATGGAAATACTGCGCGAATACCGCCAGGGGTACAGCCTGCGGATTGCTGCAGCAGACATTGCGGGACTGATAGACATCAATGTCATTTCTGGATCACTCAGCGCGCTGGCCCAGGCGCTGTTGTGCCAGGCACTGAAACTGGCGGTCAGTACACTCGAGGGGATCGAGATGCCTGGACAAATCGCAGATCTTGGTATCATTGCCTACGGCAAACTGGGTAGCATGGAGTTGGGCTATCACTCTGATCTGGACATGGTCTTTATCTACGATCAGCCGGACGATGAAAATGCTGCCCGGGCTGCGGCGCGACGCTTTTATTTCAGCCGGCTCGTCCGACGGCTGATGCATATCCTTACGACACGTACAGCTGCCGGTGAGGTTTATCCTATTGATACCCGTCTGCGGCCCAGCGGCCGCTCAGGGACCCTGGTCACACCCCTGGCTGCCTACCAGGAATACCTGCACGAGGCAGCGTGGACTTGGGAACACCAGGCGCTGGTCCGGGCAAGGTTGGTGGCGGGCGGGGAAGCTCTGAAACGCCGCTTTGAGCACATCCGTCACAAGACCTTATGTCGGCCACGTGATTCAGCAAACTTGCAACAATCGGTTCGGGCGATGCGCGAGCGTATGCAAGAGCATCGCCCAGCGCCCAAAGAGCCGGGATTCGACTTTAAGCATGACGCGGGTGGACTGATCGACATCGAGTTTCTTTGCCAGTACCTGGTTTTGCGCCATGCGATGGCCGATCCAACATTGACCAATTGCAGAGCAAATACCGCCATCATCGCGCGACTGGTCCACACAAAAAAAATTGCGCCTGAAGAGGCGACGACGCTTTCAAGCGTGCTGCAGTTATACCTCACCCGGGAGAACGCACTGAAACTGAGTCGACGCCCTGCGCTGGCCGCGCCAGAAGCGTTTCAGGATGAACGTCGCGCAATCACTCAACTGTGGAACAAGTATCTCGATCCAGACAAGAGTCTGCACTGAATGCTTCAGCACACGTTGACCAACTCCGCCCGATAGCGGGCAATGGGCTAGAATCTACCCTGTTTTCCGTCTCCTCCCGATCTTTAATGTCTCAATCTCCCACCATTGCCCTTGTCATCGGCTCGTTCCACAAACAAGCCTGCGAGACCATGGTTAATGAAGCACTGGCAACAGCGGCCCAGATTGGGCTTGAGGTGCACGAGCAAGTCTGGGTGCCCGGATCGATGGAAAAACCACTCGCTGTCAAGCGATTGCTGGCGCGAGAGGAAATCGATGGTGTCGTGGTGCTGGGGATTATTGAGCGTGGAGAAACTGCGCACGGGCGAGTGATGGGGCAGGCCGTTATCCAGGCCCTGATCGGCCTGCAACTGGAGCTGGGCAAACCGATCGGTGTTGGGATCTTGGGTCCCGAGATTGAAAAAGAGCAGATTCTGACCCGACTGACGCCATACGCCCGCGATGCGGTTCGGGCTGTACACGCGATGCTGGCTAGCTGATGCATCAGCTCTTAGATCTTTTTACGCACCCTTTGTGGTTCTGTAATAATCCAGCGCCGGAGTCCAGCATACAGGCGCAACTGGATTGAATTAGAGATAACAGGGAAAAACGATGTCATTTTCAGACCGTGACGGAAGCATCTGGTTCGATGGGGAAATGGTACCCTGGCGGGAAGCCCGGGTTCATGTGCTTACCCACACCCTGCACTATGGACTGGGCGTGTTCGAAGGTGTGCGCGCCTACGAGACCGATCGGGGCACCGCGATCTTCCGCCTCAGCGATCATACCGATCGCTTCTTCCGTTCTGCTCACATCCTCGGCATGCCCATACCCTACGATGCTGATACCCTCAATGCGGCCCAGACCGCGGTGGTGCGCGACAACGGGTTGGCCAGTGCATATCTGCGACCGCTGGCTTTTTATGGCTCAGAAGGCATGGGTATCCGTGCCGATATGCTCAAAACCCACATCGCCATTGCCACCTGGGAATGGGGCGCGTACCTGGGTGAAGACGGCCTAAAAAATGGCATCCGGGTGCGCACTTCCTCTTTTACCCGACACCACGTCAATATCACGATGTGCCGTGCCAAAGCCTGTGGCAACTACATCAATTCCATACTGGCACTACAGGAGGCACTTTCTGCGGGAGCCGATGAAGCGCTGATGCTGGATGCCGAGGGCTACGTCATGGAAGGCACCGGAGAGAACATCTTCGTTGTGCGCGATGGCGTGGTCTATACACCTGATCTGACATCGGCTCTGGAGGGCATCACCCGGGACACGGTAATTCGCCTGATTGCAGAGGCAGGCATGGAGCTGGTAGAAAAACGGATCACCCGGGATGAGGTCTACGTTGCGGATGAAGCCTTCTTTACCGGCACAGCTGCAGAAGTCACCCCCATCCGCGAACTCGACGGTCGCCAGATCGGTAATGGCGGCCGTGGCCCCGTGACCGAACAGTTACAGATGCGCTATTTCGACTGCGTTCAGGGCCGTGATTCCAGCCATGAAGACTGGCTGACTTTTGTCCGCTAAGATCATGATGAAAGATCCTAGCCCGGATGACGGGGCAACATCGAAGATTCCCGCACTACGGCAGATCAACACAGCCAATCTGCCGCTACACTGTCCGACAGCCGACGAAGCACTGTGGAACCAGCATCCCCGGGTCTACCTGCCGATCACGCCAGGGGAAACAGCACTGTGCCCCTATTGCGGTAACCGCTTTCACTTGTCTGATCACACGCCCTGACGGCAACGAACCGGGCTAACCACCCCTACAGACTCATCACCCATATGAATTCCGCTGACCGGATTCTGGTGATAGGGCCTGCCTGGATTGGCGACATGGTCATGGCACAGAGCCTGTTCAAGACACTCAAGGTGCGCCGCCCCGGGATGAGGCTTTCAGTGGTGGCACCCACATTCACGGCCAAGATCACGACCCGTATGCCCGAGGTGGATGAGGTCATCGAAACACCTTTTCACCACGGCAAACTGCAACTGGGTGCACGCCTGAAGATAGGGCGGTCGCTGCGAGTTCAAAAATTTGATCAGGCTATCATCCTGCCTGGCTCCACCAAAGCCGCGTTGCTGCCTTTTTTCGCCCGGATTCCAGTGCGCACCGGTTACCGCGGAGAACCCCGCCGGGGCTTGATCAATGACCTGCGCGATAAACCCGGGCACCGGGAAGACCCCATGGCGGCCTGCTTTGTACAGTTAGGGCTGGCACCCGATGCGCCCCCGGTTTCAGATTACCCGGCACCGCGCCTGATCACCCGGCCACAGGCAACGCCTGGCATCCTTGCACAACTGGGGCACCCTACCTTGGAAGCTCCGGTGCTCGCGCTGTGTCCGGGAGCAGAATACGGGCCTGCCAAGCGCTGGCCAGCCCACCATTTTGTGACGCTCGCCAATCATTACCTGGAACAGGGCTGGCAGACGTGGCTGCTTGGCGGTGAACAGGACCAACCGATCGCTCGAGCCATTATGGAAGGCTGCCGAAATCAAAATCGCTGTCTTGACCTCACCGGGCGCACCAGCCTGCTCGAAGCCGTTGACCTGCTATCACAGGCCCAGGCCGTGGTCAGCAATGATTCCGGGCTGATGCATATAGCGGCCGCAGCCGGGGGCCCTGTCGTTGGAATTTTCGGCTCTTCCAGTGCGCTGCATACACCGCCGCTCAGCAATAGGGCGCAAGCCGTTGCGCTGGAGCTTCCCTGCCGACCCTGTTTCGCACGCCAATGTCCTCTGGGACACCTTGCATGCCTGGATACACTGGCACCACAGCAGGTAATCGATGCCCTGGCTTCTCTGCTGATGCCACCCCTGGCACAACCGGCCGATATAATTCGGTCTTGGCCCCCTGAGTAAACCGCCCGTGAGT
>PBSU01000004.1 GCA_002726415.1 Acidiferrobacteraceae bacterium
GTGTTGGTCTCGTGCTGAAAGCCGGCGATCAGAATTCTTGCCATAGCATCGGTGGGGTATGTAAGAGGACAGCGGTTAAGATTACTCTATTGACAAGCGCTGTGATGTCGCAAAGCTTGTTTAATCAACTTTACGGAAGAATGCTGATCGCATGTGTTCAGCTTGAGGAAGCGATTCTCGAAGAACGAAATTCCTGAGTCATCAGCAAGATACCACAACCCACAATGGTGCTGGCACCCATTAACGATAACCAGTCAGGCATCTCATGCCAGAAGATAAAACCCGCTATTAACGCAAAAGGCAAAGAGAGATAATCAAAGGGGGCGAGCAGGCTCGCGTCCGCATAACGAAATGAATAACTGAGCAGTATCTGCTGTACCGCCCCGATGACGCCCAGCAGCAGAATCAACCCCAGCAGTTTAGGTTCGTTTATCCACGTGAGAGAAAAGCCCATTGCAACAGTCCACAGCACAAATACAGTCGTGCCGCACAGGTTGTAATAAAAAGAAATGCAAAGCGGGTGCTCTGTGCGGTTGAGTTTGCGTAGCCAGATCATCACAAAAGAAAAAAAGATAGCTGAGCCTAGCGCTACATAAAGAGCTGGATTGGAGGTCCCAAACCCCGGTCGCACGATCATCAAGATTCCGATAAAACCAACGATAACGGCAAACCCCCGTGACCAACTGAGCTTTTCAGACAGCACGACAAAGGCCAGCACGACCGCAAAAATCGGCGAGCTAAGGATCACGGCGGTGGCATCAGCCAGCAGTGCCCCGGAGATCGCAACGAAACTACACCCCAGGGCCGCCATGCCACAGCTGGTGCGGATCACATGGTCCAATGGGTAGCCGGTTCTAAGGAGCCCAAACCCGCCTTTATGTTGAATAGCGGGAATCAATATGGCGAGTGAGAAGGCAAAGCGCACCAGCAGGAGTTCGGTAATCTGGAAGTAGGGCGCCAGTTCTTTGACCAAGCCGCCGATCGTGAGAAAACACAGCACCTGACTCACGTACAAAAAAATCCCCCGAAGGGGTAAATCAAAACCAGGATTGATCATTGCCCGTTACATGTCCAAGATCAAACTATAGCGTTTGAGTAATGACCCCGCCGCCCAGGACATGATCTCCTTTGTATAACACCAGCGATTGTCCGGGGGTGGGGGCCCGTTGGGGTTCATCAAATGCAACCTTGAAAACCCCATCGTCGGCAGGATGGAGGATGCACGCTTGATCAGCCTGCCGGTACCGCGTTTTCGCCTGACACTGTAAAGGCCAATGGTTTGGTGTGCCATTGATCCAGTGTATCTCCCGCACGGTAACTGACTGTTTCATCAAGGCTCGGTGGTCATGCCCCTGTACGACGGTCAGCACGTTGGTCGCCATATCCTTATCTGCGACATACCAGGCCTCGCCTGGCCCGCCAATATCCAGACCATGGCGCTGTCCCAGGGTATAGAACCACAGCCCCTGGTGCTCACCAATGAGCTCACCATCAAGGT
Source organism: Acidiferrobacteraceae bacterium (assembly GCA_002726415.1). Classification (GTDB taxonomy): domain Bacteria; phylum Pseudomonadota; class Gammaproteobacteria; order Arenicellales; family UBA868; genus UBA868. Next base: position 1,499 of record PBSU01000004.1, read on the forward strand.
TTTGGATTTTGCCGGGTGTCACCGGCAGGTAGCGGGCGAGAAAATCACTAAAGCGTCTTTCGCCGATAAAACAGATACCGGTACTGTCCTTGCGCTGTGCATTGGGTAACCCGAGCGCGGCAGCTTCTACACGGACATCAGTCTTTTCCAGTTCTCCAAGGGGAAATAAAGTGGGGGCGAGGGCGCTTTGATCCAGCGTGTGCAGAAAGTAGGACTGATCTTTGGAAAGATCCCGGGCTTTATTCAAAAAGAATACGCCACTGGATTCTTCGATACGCGCGTAGTGCCCAGTTGCGATCCTGTCGCTGCCAAGATGCTGGGCGTAGGATAAAAACTCCTTGAACTTGATCTCGCGGTTGCACAGCACGTCTGGGTTGGGTGTACGCCCTGCCTGGTATTCGTGAAGGAAAATGGCAAAGACGCGCTCCCAGTATTCGTGGGCAAAGTTCACCGTGCGGAGCGGGATGCCCAGTACCTCGCTGACGGCTGTTGCCATGGCAAGGTCTTCGCGTGCAGCGCAGTAGGCCTCGTCATCGTCTTCTTCCCAGTTTTTCATAAACAGGGCGGTGACATCCCAGCCTTGGCGTTTCAGGCGTGCGGCGGCGACCGCGGAGTCGACTCCACCAGAGAGTCCGACCACCACAGCGCCGCTGGTCTGGATCATGGTTTTGCAGGGCGCCTGCTAGCGTGCTGGCTCAGTTGCTGAAATCAGACAGCGTCAAGGCGGCTGCTTTGAGGTCTTCCCATTTCGAACTACGGGCAATATAGGGGAGCATGCCGTTATCCCGAAACCAGCTATCAATGACAAAACGTTCGCCCGTCTCGATTTCCTGAATCTGACCCGCCCAGTGGGCGTCGAAACCACCATGACGATATGCGCGATCAATCACATGGTGCCAGCGCAGATGACCCTGTTCTGCAAACAGGTGCATATAGGCGGTAACGTTGAGTGATTCATCGATACAGTCAAGTTGCCCGGGAAACTCCGGATTGTTCTCCAGATTTAAACCCTTATCACGGTGGGTAGGCGTATGACGGCCCACGATGACCTCCATCCAGCCGATTGCCTGACGTAGTTGATTGCGCTCTGCGGCGGCGTTGGTGGCTGCCGGGTAGAACCAGCCGATCACGCTGCGCCACTCTCCATGTGAAAGCGTCACCACCTGCTGCGTTTTGCAACTGAAGTTGTAGCAGACTTCCACTTTCTGTGCGCTTGCCACGCCTGTGACCGAAAGCCCAGAAAATATCAGTAGGGCCTTAAATAACGGTCGCGACAAGAACAGGTGAGATGGCATTCAGTGAGAAAGTGGGGCTCAAGGCAATCAAATTATAAACCAGCGTTACCATAGTACCGTCAAGTCGGTGGTGGACTCGCGGGTCTTCAGTCGTGTATCGAGTCGTCGAGTTGGCCGGAGAAGCCCGGCGCCATCATATCGAGGAATTGGCGTGCTGGCGCAGAGAGGTACTTTCGTTTGCGCAGCACGACACCGTAACTGCGATTGGGAAAAAACCGGTCGAGCGCGATCCGGGCCACTTTCTCGTCCCCTTTCAGACAGATCGCGGTAACGATTGAAATCCCCAGACCCAGTTCCACGTATTTCTTAATGACTTCCCAGCCGCCGGCCTCGAGTGTGACGGTGTAGTTCACCTTATGCTCTCCAAAGATCATTTCCACCAGCCGCCAGGTGGCCAGGTGTCGAGGCGGTAGAATGAGGCCGTGAGGGCCAATATCCTCCAGTTTGATGTTGGCAGCGCGTTTGCCGGCCAGTGGGTGATCGAGCGGCGTAATCAGCATGGTTTTAAAATCGAAGATCGGTCGGTAACTGACATCTTCGGGCACATCCAGCATCGAGCCTACTGCAAAGTCGGCCTCGTCCGCACGGAGCATGGCCATCCCGTCTCGGCCTGTCACATTGTGCAGCTTGATCTTTATCCCGGGGTAGGCATCGGCAAATCGTTTGAGTGGCTCGGGCAGGAGGTAGAGGATCGTGGACTCTCCCGCCGCAATATTGATCTCGCCGGTGTTGAGATCACCCAGTTCGCTGGCAAAAGTTTCGGCAATACCATCAATACCTTGCACCAGCGGCTGGGCCAGCTCCAGCAGGGCTTCACCTTGAGAGGTGAGTCGGATACTTGGGCCGCGACGCTCAAAGAGTTCAACCTCAAGTTCACGCTCCAGCGCCTGAATCTGCAGAGAAACCGAGGGCTGACTCAAAAAAAGCTGTTCAGCTGCCCGCGAAATGCTGCCCAGGCGCGCTGCATGACAAAAAGCCCGCAATTGTTTGAGGCGGTTCTGTTTGTAATAAGGAGGTGCACTCACAGGAAGGCCTGCAATTCTGTCGGGTTAAAGGATTGGCTTAGGCAATAATAAATATTGAAATAATTATATTGTCAAATGATCCGCCAGGCGTGAAACTGTGATCTTGGTCAGGCCAATTAACGCTTAACCCTGTATTTCCGAGAAAAATACGCTGTTTTCAGTATTCGGAAATTTACCGGTAGTTAGGGTAAAAGCACCAACATCTCGAGGGTAAACGATGGCAGAGCGGAATAAAGAGGCAAAATCTCTGGAAGCTGATTGGGCGGATAACCCGCGTTGGAGTGGTATCACGCGCGACTACACTGCAGCAGATGTGGTCCGCCTACGAGGTTCCGTGCATATCGAGCATAGCCTGGCACGCCTGGGTGCCGAGAAACTGTGGCGCCGATTGAATACCGATGATTATGTGCCCACCCTGGGGGCCCTGACCGGTGGTCAGGCTGTTCAGCAGGTTAAGGCCGGTGCCAAGGCGATCTACCTTTCGGGCTGGCAGGTGGCAGCAGATGCCAACATTGCCGATACCATGTATCCGGATCAATCGCTCTACCCCGTGAACTCTGTTCCGGCGGTGGTGCGCCGAATCAACAATTCATTCAAGCGTGCCGATGAGATCCAGCATTCTGCCGGCAAAAGTGACGTTGATTACTTTGTGCCCATTATCGCTGATGCTGAGGCAGGTTTTGGCGGAGTACTGAATGCCTTTGAGCTGATGAAAGGCATGATCGAGGCGGGCGCCGGTGGTGTGCATTTTGAGGATCAATTGGCATCGGTCAAAAAATGTGGCCACATGGGGGGCAAGGTGTTGGTACCGACCCAGGAAGCTGTGCAGAAACTGGTCGCGGCGCGTCTCGCCGCCGATGTTTGTGGCGTGCCCACCGTGTTGCTGGCTCGCACCGACGCTAACGCCGCTGCCCTGCTGACATCTGATGTAGATGAACGCGATCGTGAATTCGTAACCGGCGAGCGCACCAATGAGGGTTTTTATGTAACTCGGGCTGGCCTGGATCAGGCGATTGCACGAGGTCTTGCCTACGCGCCCTACGCTGATCTGATCTGGTGTGAAACCGCAGTACCGGATCTGGATGAAGCCCGTCGTTTTGCCGATGCAATTCATGAGCAGTTCCCCAATCAGTTACTCGCCTATAACTGTTCACCGTCGTTCAACTGGAAAAAGAACCTTGACGATGCCACTATCGCGAGATTCCAGAAAGAACTGGGCGCCATGGGTTATAAATACCAGTTCATCACCCTCGCTGGCATTCACAATATGCGGTATCACATGTTTGATCTCACCCATGAGTATGTGCGTAAGGGTATGACAGCCTATGTTGATATGGTTCAGGAACGCGAGTTTGCCGCCGCTGATCGGGGCTATACCTTTGCGAGCCACCAGGCTGAAGTGGGCGCGGGATATTTCGACGATGTCACTACGGTGATCCAGGGTGGCAGTTCCTCGGTGACAGCCATGAGTGGCTCTACTGAGGAAGAGCAGTTCGCGACGGGCTGATTCTCAGCCATATCTTCGCCGGATGGGCTGACTGTCCGGTGCGTTAGCGTAGAAAAAGGCCGGTAAGGGGCAACCCGTTGCCGGTCTTTGCTTTTCTGTGGTCTCCGTGGGGCTAAACCGGGCCCCGCCACCCCTTGAGAAACGTGGGCTGTTGACCCTATATTATTCATACTACTCACCAGGTTTGCGGCAGGGTCGCCGCTTGATAATGAGCGATCGTAGAGAAATCCAGCGAACGGGCGGCACCTCAGTCGAGGAGGCCAGGCCTCGCCTGAAAAAGCCCCGGCTTTTTCGTGTCCTATTGGTGAACGACGATTACACCCCGATGGAATTTGTGGTCATGGTGTTGCAGCGTATTTTCCGATTACCCCATGAGCAGGCAGTGCAGGTCATGCTCAAGGTGCACACAGAGGGTTCCGGAGTTTGCGGTGTTTTTACTGCTGAGGTGGCTGAGACCCGGGTGCGTGAGGTCCTTAATTTTGCCCGTGAGAACGAGCACCCTTTGCAATGCACGATGGAGCCAGAGTAAACCTATGCTCTCCAGCGAATTAGAATCCTCGCTAAACAGTGCGATCCAGAGTGCCCGTCACGCGCGGCATCAGTACATCACAGTGGAGCATCTGCTGGCCGCATTGCTGGATAACCCCCCGGCCGTCAAGGCGATGGAGGCCTGCGGCGCTGAGGTAGGGGGATTGCGCGAGAAAATTCACGCGTTTCTGGAAGAATATATTCCAGTTCTGGGCGAGGACGAGGACATTGATCCCCAGCCGGCGCTGGGGTTTCAGCGGGTGATCCAGCGCGCCATCTTGCATGTGCAAAGCTCGGGCAAGCGCGAGGTTACCGGTACCAACGTACTGATCGCCATGTTTGCTGAGAAGGATTCGCACGCTGTGTATTTCTTGGGTGAGCAAGGCGTGTCACGCTTCGATATCGTCAACTATGTCTCTCATGGCATTAGCCAGAAAGGGGAGCAGCCACGTGAATTGCCCTCGCCAAGTGAGTCCGACGATGAGGAGGACAGTGACGAGGAATACCAGAGTGCCCTGTCCGCGTTTGCGGTCAATCTCAATGAGCAAGCGATTGCCGGTAAGATTGATCCGCTCATCGGACGTGCCCGTGAGATCGACCGCACGATGCAGATCCTGTGTCGGCGCCGCAAAAACAACCCCCTTTATGTCGGGGAGGCAGGTGTGGGCAAAACCGCCATTGCAGAAGGCCTGGCGCGCAAGATCGTCGAGGGTGAGGTGCCCGAAGCCCTGATTGGCAGTACCCTTTATGCGTTGGACATGGGTGCGTTGCTCGCGGGCACCAAGTACCGGGGTGATTTTGAGCAGCGGTTAAAAGCCGTGCTGGCCGATCTGGAAGAAACGGAAGGCGGGGTGTTGTTTATTGACGAAATTCATACCGTGATCGGTGCGGGTGCTGCCTCGGGTGGGGCTATGGATGCCTCTAATCTATTGAAGCCGGTGTTGGCCTCCGGTGAAATCCGCTGTATCGGGTCGACCACTTATCAGGAATACCGAGGCATATTCGAGAAAGATCGTGCCTTGTCGCGACGTTTTCAGAAGATCGATGTGCTCGAGCCCAGCGTGGAAGAGACGGTCGAGATACTGCGTGGCCTTAAGACCCAGTTTGAGGATCATCATGCAGTGCGTTATACCGCACCGTCACTGCGCACTGCGGCCGAACTTTCGGCCCGGTATATCAACGATCGCCACCTGCCGGATAAAGCGATTGATGTTATTGACGAGGCCGGTGCCCAGGCTCGGCTCGCACCGGCATCCAAGCGCAAAAAAACTGTGAGCGTTCCTGATATTGAACGCGTGGTTTCAAAGATGGCACGGATTCCACCAAAAACGGTAAGTGCAGATGACAAAGATGCATTGCGTACGTTGGAAGGTGATCTCCAGCGGGTGGTTTTCGGCCAGAATCCGGCGATTGCCGCGCTGGTGAGTGCGATCAAACTATCACGGTCTGGTTTGGCGAATCCCGACCGGCCGATCTCCTCTTTCCTTTTTTCCGGCCCGACCGGGGTAGGCAAGACCGAGGTTACCCGCCAGCTGGCGCTGACTCTGGGTATCGAGCTGGTACGCTTTGATATGTCCGAATACATGGAGCGACACACCGTCTCACGCCTGATCGGTGCCCCGCCCGGCTACGTGGGCTTCGATCAGGGTGGATTGCTGACAGAGGCCATTACCCGTACTCCGCACGCGGTGCTGTTGCTGGACGAGATCGAAAAGGCACATCCTGATGTGTTCAATCTGTTGCTACAAGTGATGGACTACGGCACGCTGACGGACAACAATGGCCGTAAGGCAGATTTTCGTAATGTCATCATCGTGATGACGACGAACGCCGGTGCTACCCAGATGGCGCGAAGTTCAGTCGGGTTTGTGGCGCAGGATCACACCGCCGATGACACTGAGGNGATCAACAAACTGTTCACGCCNGAGTTTCGCAACCGGCTGGATTCAGTGATNCGGTTTGNAGCGTTGGATGAAACAACCATTACCCANGTGGTGGANAAGTTNGTTATCCAGCTGGAGAGCCAGTTGGCTGACAAGCATGTGNCACTGCAGGTTGATAACAGTGCTCGAGCCTGGCTGGCACACCATGGTCACGATGCCCTGATGGGNGCCCGGCCAATGGCACGGCTGATCCGGGAGCGCATTAACCAGGCGTTGGCCGATGAACTCCTGTTCGGCGAGCTGGCTTCAGGCGGCAGCGTGCGCGTTTACGAAAAAGATGGTGATCTGGCCTTTGATATAGCGTCAGCCGGTCGCTCCTGAGATTACCGGCACCAATGACATAAACGGGTCAGGTGCGCCAAGGGGCCACGCTCGCAGTGATATCTGAGGGGCTCTGATCTTATGGCCCATGAATATTGCGTCAGGCGGTAATCGTTTGATTGTCCAGTAATGCCTTACCGCTGCGCAGTTGCAGCCGACCCTGTGCGAACCAGCCGATGGCCTGCGGGTAAATCTGATGTTCGATATGGTGTACCCGCTGTGCCAGGGTTTGCGGCGTATCGTTCTTAGTGATCCCAGTTCGGCCCTGAATGATCACCGGACCCGCGTCGAGCTCTGGGGTCACGAAATGCACACTCGCGCCGTGCTCCTTGGCCCCGTCTGCAAGCACCCGTTGGTGAGTCTCCAGCCCGGGATAGAGCGGTAACAACGAGGGGTGAATATTGAGCATACGCCCGAGGTATTTTCCGACAAAGTCGTGCCCGAGGATACGCATAAACCCCGCCAGTACCACCAGATCTGGGTTGGGCCTTTCGATCAGGTCCATCAGCGCTGCGTCATACTGATCTCGACTCGGAAAATCACGATGATCGAGGCAGTGAGCATCAATGCCGGCATCTCTCGCCCGGGTCAGGCCATAGGCCTGTGCCTGATTACTTATCACGCCCACCACCTTCGCAGGAATAGTGCCATCGGTGCAGCAGTCCATGATGGCCTGCAGGTTGCTACCGCTGCCACTGATCAGTACAACCAGCCGGCACAGCGTCTGGGTTTCAGTCAAAGACGACACCTTGGTTACCTTCTTGGATCTCGCCCAGGAGGTAAACTGTTTCACCACTGGCCTTGAGTGTCTCCTGTGCCCGGGTGGCGTGTTCTGGCGATAAGACAAGGATCAGGCCGATGCCGCAGTTGAAGGTACGCTGCATTTCCGTATTGTCGATTGCACCTTCTGATTGCAACCAGTTGAAGATCTCGGGGCGCGACCAGCCGGTCGGATCGATCCGGCACTCATGCTCCGCTGGCAGTATGCGGGGGATATTGTCGGGCAAGCCACCGCCTGTAATGTGGGCAATACCGTGGATTGGCACTGTTTCAAGCAGGGTCAGAATGCTACGCACGTATATCCGGGTGGGTGCCAGCAGTGCCTCCCCCAACGTGGTGTTGCCGATGGGATGATCCATTGAGGCACCGCTGCGATCGACCACTGCACGGGCCAGCGAATAGCCATTGGAGTGGAGACCACTCGACGCCAGGCCCAATACCTGATCTCCTGCTCTGATCTTACTGCCGTCAATGATCTGGTCCTTTTCGACGACCCCAACGCAGAAGCCGGCAAGATCATACTCACCGGGTGGGTACATACCCGGCATTTCCGCTGTTTCGCCACCGATCAGTGCGGCACCTGCGGCTTCACAACCTGCGGCAATGCCAGTGATGACCGATTCCGCGTGTTCGGGCGATAGGTGGGCGGTAGCGAAGTAGTCAAGAAAGTACAGCGGTTCTGCGCCAAGTACCAGTACGTCATTGACACACATGGCAACCAGATCGATACCAATAGTGTCGTGGCGATCGAGCGCAAAGGCCAGTTTGAGTTTGGTGCCCACGCCGTCGGTCCCCGATACCAGAACGGGTCGCCGATAACGGTCGACTGGCAATTCAAAAAGCCCCCCAAAGCCGCCAATGCCACCCAGGCATTCCGGCCGCCGGGTACGCTGGACCAGGGGTTTTATACGCTCAACCAGGCTTTCACCTGCGTCGATATCAACGCCTGCATCACGGTAGGTCAGAGGAGGGTCATTCGGGTGGGACACGTGCCATACCGCCAGAAAGTAAAGCGCTTATGGTATCTTATGTCAGGCCAAAAACGGGAGCCCATTGGTGTGGGTGACCGGCGCGGACATCTTTCCCATCCGGATTCAGTGCCATGCCCCGCGAATTATCGTTCCATCAGTTACCTAACCTTCTGACGCTGCTGCGCATGGGTGCCGTGCCGGTGCTGATCCTTTTTCTGCACAACGGACACTACGATGTCGCACTGGTGATCTTTCTCGCGGCAGGCATCACTGATGGCCTGGATGGATGGATTGCCAAGCGCTTTGGTTTTGTGACTCGTCTCGGGGCAATTCTGGATCCGCTCGCCGACAAGATGCTGATCGTCAGTACCTACGTTATGCTGGTATTAGCTGGCGATATCCCATTCTGGTTGCTACTGCTGATCGGGTTTCGTGATTTGGGCATCATCGCCGGGGTATTGGTATTACAGACGTTGCATGGTGAGATTCAGATGCGGCCCAGTCCGGTCAGCAAGCTGAACACTTTTCTACAGATATCGCTGGTGGTGTTCGTTATGGTGGAACGTGTGGGCCTGCTCGCGTTGCCAGTTGTTACCCAGATTCTGTTGTGGTTGGTGGCAGCTACGACAATGGCGAGCGCATTGCACTACATTTATTTCTGGTTTATCCGCCCAGCTGATTCTGCCGGGCCACCACCCTCTGGAACTGACCGTTGAGCGATAACGGACAAATTCGCTTGCCTTTGCGTTTACCCGATCGGGCATCGTTCGAGAACTTCTTTGCAGGAGATAATGGCGAGGTGCTTGAGTTATTGAAGAAGTTTGGCGGTTCGAATGCAGCGCAGATGGTCTATATTCATGGGCCAGCGGGCTGTGGCAAATCTCACCTGTTACACGCCTGCTGCCGGCAGTGGATGACATCGACATTAGCGCCGGTGTATGTCCCAGCGGGCCTGGACAGCATCGGGCCAGAAATGGTCAGTGAACTGGACCCGCACGGCATGGTTTGTGTGGATGATGTTGAGCGCATCAGTGGCAATCTGGTCTGGGAAGAGGCATTACTGGGGCTCTATGAGCGCTTGCAGCAGGCCGGTGGCTGCCTACTGGTGGCTGGGCGCTATCCACCAGGCCCGGCGGGGTTTGCGCTGGCGGACCTTGCCACCCGTTTGGCATCGGGCGGGGTCTGGGGACTGCATCCACTTGATGAAACGCAACTGTCCCAAGCAATACGATTGCGGGCCCGGTTGCGGGGACTTGATATGCCAGACGCCGTGAGCGCCTATCTGATGCGCCGGGTGCGGCGTGATCCGGTGACCCTGTTTGCGCTGCTCGATCAGATTGACGAGCAGGCCTTTTCTCAGCAACGTCGCCTGACTGTGCCGTTCATACGAGAGATGGCAAGCCGCCTGCTTGGGGGCTAAGGCTTATTCAATGTCGCAGCGGTGTTGGCCAGTCGCATACCCAGCGTGCGGCACAGGGTCCTTTCTTCAGCACTGATGGGCTTGTCACTGCGGTTCCCAGCTACGTGGCTGGCGCCGTAGGGTGTGCCGCCAGTTTCAGTTTCGTTAAGCGCCGGTTCGGTGAACGGCAGACCACAGATCAGCATTCCATGATGCAGCAGGGGTAGCATCATTGACAGTAGTGTCGATTCCTGGCCGCCGTGTTGTGTCGAGGAGGAGGTAAAGACACCAGCAGGTTTTCCAGCGAGGGTGCCTGACAGCCAGTCAGCACCCGTGCGTTCCAGAAAATACTGGAGTGGGGCTGCCATTTGCCCAAAGCGGGTGGGGCTGCCCAGTGCCAGGCCATGACACTGTGCCAGGTCTTCCTGCGACACATAAGGTGGGCCGTCCGTGGGGATCTCCGGAGTCGTTGCCTCAGCGGTGGCGGATACCCGGGGTACCGTGCGTAGTCGTGCCGAACAGCCTTCTATGCTCTCGATGCCCTGGCAGATCAACCGCGCCATCGTTGCAACAGCACCTTCACGACTGTAGTACAGAACCAGTATCTCTGTGGTGGCTTTGTCTGGCATGGGTTATAGGATCTCCAGCACGTTCTCCGGGGGTCGTCCAATGGCGGCCCGCTTCCCATTGACGACAATCGGACGTTGCAGCAGGATGGGGTGTTCAGTGAGTGCGTGCAGTAGTTGTGGCTCATCAGCTTGTGCCAGGTTCATCTCCCGGTAGGGCGCTTCCCCCGTGCGCATCATGTCTCTGATCTGACAGCCTAGTGATGCTTGCAGGGCTTTAAGCGTTTCTTCGTCGGGTGGGTGAGCCAGATATTCCACGATTTCAGGTTCCAGACCCTGCTCGCGCAGCAGCGCCAGGGTGGCTCGTGATTTGGAACAACGGGGATTGTGGTACAGCAGGATCGGCATGATCTTCTCCAGGGTTTTCTTGACAGACTGGGGGGCCGAGAGTACATTGCCCCGAGTAAACCGTTGTGTAAAAATGACGGCTAAACACCCTGATTTTATACGCAAACCCTCACAGAGAGTGACCCGATGACAATGAACGCAACACCAATCCGTACCCTGCTGGCACTGATATCGGTGGCTGTTGTTGCCACGGGCTGTGTGACAGCCAAACCCACCGAGACGGAAGCCGGCTCGGCAACGGTCGCAACTCCCGCGCCTGCCGTGGCGATGGCGCCGGCTGTAGTAACGGCACCGGCTAAGCCTGATGACTGGTGCGACCGGTATCCGGACTCTTTTGATTGTCAGAAGCCAGAGGAAGGGGACTGGTGTACTCGATACCCAGATTCCTTTGTCTGTGAGGAACCAGCGGAAGGGGACTGGTGCACCCGACATCCAGATTCCTTCGTCTGTGAGGAACCAGCGGAAGGGGACTGGTGCACCCGACATCCAGATTCCTTCGTCTGCAAGGCAGAGGTACCGGTTCCTGCGGTATCGGCTTATGTGGTGCAGGCCGGCGATCACTTGTGGGGTATTTCTTCACAGCCCAAGGTCTATGGTGATCCTTACCAGTGGCCGCTGCTCTTCAAGCGCAACCGGGCAGACATCATGGATGCAGATCTGATTTATCCTGGCCAACTGATCCAGATCGAACGCGAGATGACGGATTTCCAGATCCAAGAAGCGATTGATCACGCCAGAACGCGTGGCGCTTGGACGTTAGGGGTCACAGAGGCAACTGATCTCAAGTACCTTGAGGTGGCTCAGGGCACTGACGCCAGTTCGGCAACCGCAGAGGATGCAGCGCAGATGATTGCACAGGCCAGTGCTGACCTGGGCGCAGCCAAAGCCGCGGGCGGGGTCTGGAGGCTGATTGACCCTGCGACCGGAGGCGGTGCAGTGAGCATTTCCAAGTTGCTGAAAACAGCGAAGGCCAAGCTTGAAGCGGGGGAGGCGGGCGAGGCTTACCGTATTGCCCGGCGCGTATCCGAAGCGGCGCAGATGGGTATCGCTCAGGCTACAGACCAGGCTGATGCGGGATCCAGTTATAACTGAGCCCACCGTGACTGAAATGAGCAAGGCCCCGGTGTACCGGGGCCTTTTTTTTGCAACCGCCGGGCTGCACAGTAAGTGGATTGCTATCGATTGATCGCCGGAAGAAAAAGACATTATGAACTCGCCTCACTCAACGCCTAAAGAATTCATCAGGCGGGTATTGCTTCGGGTCCGCCAGGGTCATTTGCACCGGGTCGCCTCAGCACTGGCATTTACCACTTTGTTGGCATTGGTACCGTTGCTTACCGTGAGTTTTGCCATCCTGTCTCTGTTTCCTTTTTTCTCCTCGTGGCGTGACGAGATTGAGGGTTTTCTCTACAGCAATCTGGTGCCTGCGACCGGCGATGTGGTCAGCGCGTACCTTCAGGAATTCGCCAGTCAGGCCGGGACCCTGACAGGGCTGGGCCTCGTGGTGCTGATGGCAACCGCGCTACTATTATTGTCGACGATAGAAGATGCCTTTAACGGCATCTGGGGCGTGCACAAAGGTCGGACTGCCATACAGCGCTTATTGCTTTACTGGGCGATGCTGACGCTCGGTCCGATACTGGTGGTGGCTAGCCTGTCTCTGACCTCTTATCTGGGTGCATTTGTAATGCTTGATCTGGTTCCCAGCGCACAACCGTTGAGCGGTGGTGTACTTGTGGCGTTACCCTGGTTGCTCGAGGGGGCGGGATTTCTGCTGATGTACCTCATCATTCCCAATTGCCCGGTGAGGCTCCGTTGTGCCTTAACGGGGGCCGTTCTCGCCACGGGTTTGTTTGAACTGGCAAAGATGGCGTTCATCGTGTTCATCGCCAATTTCAGCACTTACCAGATCATCTATGGAGCACTTTGGACAATACCGGTCTTTCTGGTGTGGATTTTTGTTTCATGGCTGGTCACGTTGTTGGGCGCGTGCGTCGTCGCCGAGATGACTGCGCTCGCTATGGCACGCCCCTCAGTGCCACGGGTGCGGCCGGTGATCGGTACCAAACCGGGTGGCGCTCGAGCCCGCCCAGAACGATAGCGATAAAGGGTGTTTTATCTGCCCTTCGTTGATGATCGACTCAACCCTGAGAATCCCATCGCAACAGGTTTCTTGCCCAGCAGGTGGGATCTGTTTTAATATATTATTATATTGTGTCAAGATTTGACCTACCCGAGGCGGTGCCAGAGGATATGAAAATGACCCGACTCCCTGTATTGCCGGCGATGCTGGTCCTGGCATTATCCCTTGCCCTTTCTCCCGCAATAGCCGAACAAACCCGTGATCCTGCGGCCTACTTCTTTCAGGACAGTTTTAACGATCTGTCTGAAGAAGCACAAAATGCAAAGGACGAGGGTAAGACCGGGGTGTTGGTGATGTTTGAGACCGACGAGTGCCCTTGGTGTCAGCGGATGAAAGAAACGGTGCTGAATCAAGCACTGGTTCAGGATTATTTCCGCAGCCATTTTCGGGTGATCGCCCTCAACACCGAGGGTGATGCGCTGGTGACAGGATTTGATGGGAGCGAAGTTTCAGAAACAGAGTTTGCCCTGAGACATAACCGGGTTCGCGCTACCCCGGCTTTTTTATTTTTTAATACTGATGGCCAACTGCTGACGCGCTATACCGGTACCACCCGCGACCCACAGGAGTTTCTCTGGCTGGGTGAGTACGTGGTGGGTGCGCACTTCAAGACAGAGCGTTTCTCACGCTACAAGCGTAAGCGTAGGGAGGCGTCTTCTTAAGCCGGGGGTTTCAGATGCAGGCCGGAGTGCTCTCCCGGACGCTGCCGATAATGCGCTCCCGCGTGCTTCGGGGTCTACTGGCGTTTATGGTCCTGACCGCCCCCCTGGGGGTTCAGGCGCAAAGCGGCGTCACGCTCGCATCCCTGCCCGAACCTTTGAGGCTGGTCGACGCGCTGTTAGCGGTCAGCGAAACCCATCCCGACCTGCAGATGGCGCACACGCAAGTTGCGGCAGCTCAGATTCGCCTCGAGCAAGTCGAATCCAGTTACGGCCTGGATGCTTTTGTGGAACTGCAACCCAGGCTTGCAAGCAAGGCGTCAGTCTCAGGTGTGGATTTTGAGGACGACAGCCGTTATGGGCTAGTGCTAAGTAAACGTCTGATGGATTTTGGCCGTAGCGAAAGCGAAAAAGAGGCGGCCAGCGCGGCGCTCAAAGCCCAGCAGGTCGCTTTTCTGGTACGCCGGGACCGCCTTACGCTGAATATTATGGAGCGGTTCTTTGCTGTTATTCTTGCTGATTACACCTACCGTCTGTTCGATGAACGATTGGCTATCAGTTATTTTCGCTACATCCGTATGGCCGAACGACGCGATCGGTTTGAGCAGTACTCCGATCTGGAGGTTGCTGAGCATGAGGCGTTGTATCGCAAGGCGTATGCAGCACGCCTGCAGGCAGACCTGCGCCGTCGCCAGACCCGCCATGTATTGGCTCTCGCACTGGGCAGGCCGGGCGAGCTCTCCAAGGAGTTGGTGACACCAGACCTGGCCGTATACCGCGACCGCGAATTACCCCCATATACAGAGCTGGCCGATCAGGTTATCTCGAAATCGCCAGCCTTGCAGGCCCGTCGCCAGGATGTAGCAGCAGCACAGGCTGCTGTCGATGTTGCGCAAAAACTGAATTCACCCGTACTGAGCGCCGAGTTTGAGGCGCGCGAATACAGCAACACGGCCAGTGCCAGTCGTGACCGCTATCGCGCCAATCTCAAGTTCAACGTACCCCTCTTTAATGGCACAGGTCAGCGTGATACAGAAGTCGCGTTGGCACGAAACACATTGCTGCACGAACAGGCGGAGCTTTTGTCCGCAGAATATGCGGTGCGAGAAAAGGTGCTGGCCCTGCTGGTCGGCCTTGAGATCAATCGTGCCCAGGCCTTGGCTGCCAGTGCACAGGAGACTTATCGAAGTTATTACCAGGACCACAGCCGGGCCCTGTATGAACTGGAAATGCGCTCAGATCTGGGCGATGCGCAGGCGGCTGCAGCGGAGGCCATGCTGGAGGTTATCCGGGTAGATTTCCAACACGCCCTGTTGTGGGCACAGATTGATGCATTGCTTGGTTTGCCAACGGCCCTGATTCAGGAGAATTGAAACTCATGAAAGTTTTCGCTCGTCCGATCATAGCGACGCTGTTACTATTTTTTTCCGTTGCGGTACCAGCACAAACCCTGCAAGGTGCGGTGGATTGGAACCGGCGCGTGTCGTTGGGCTTTGGGTTGTCGGGGCAGGTAAAGGTAGTGACAGTTCAGGCGGGTGACGCAGTAGTTCGTGACGGAGTATTGGCCGAACTCGATGCAACGCTTTTCCAGATTGCCCTGGATAAGGCCGCCAATACCGAGAAACTCAGCCAGGTCGAAATGGAAGGGCAACAGGCAGACTTCGAACGTGAGCAGACGTTGTTTGATGAGGGCTCGTTATCTACGGTACAGCTTGAACTCGAGGCGCTTGAGCTGGTGCGAGCTGAATCTGCCTACCGTAATGCGCAGCTGGAGCGCCAAGCCGCCCAGTATCTGCTCGGGCTGGCACGCTTAAAAGCGCCATTCAATGCCTGGGTGATTGAATCTGGGTTCAGTCCCGGGCAGTTTGTTAACCCCGACTCAGATGAGTCACCGGAGATAACGCTGGCTGAGCGAGGACGCTATCTGGCCAAAACCCGGATTGATGGCCAGGCCATAGGAGCGTTCTCAGGTAATCCAGAGGTCCGGGTCCGGATCGGAGATCGCATTTTTGAGGCGATCAGCAGTCACATCGGGCTTGAGCCGGTTCACCAAGCGCCAGACCAGGCGCAGTATTCCTTTACCGTGGAGTTTGCCACTGACGAACTGATCCGCCCGGGTACGCCCTGCNCNGTGGTTCTACCCTGACCGGCAGAACCTGTCACAGNTTTGCTACAGTGAACTGATGGTTTTCAGCGTGTTGACCAGATCATCCAGAGGGTAATCCGCCGATTCACCACTNCCGCGATTGCGATATTCCACGGTNCCTCCTGCCAGACCACGTTCGCCGACGACAATGCGGTGTGGGATGCCGATCAGGTCCATCTCCGAGAACATGACACCGGGCCGCTCATCCCGATCATCGAGCAGCACCGCAAAACCAGCGTTGTTCAGATCACTATAGAGAGACTGAACAGTTTGGGCGACCTTCTCGGATTTTTTCAGGCCGATCGGCACAATGCACACATCAAAAGGCGCCAGAGGCGCTGGCCATATGATGCCGTTATCATCATGGTTCTGTTCGATAGCAGCTGCCACGATCCGGGTAATACCGATACCGTAACAGCCCATGTGTAGCGGCTGGTTACGACCATCGGGATCCAGGTAGGTCGCATCCAGGGCTTCACTGTATTTTGTGCCCAGTTGAAACACATGGCCGACCTCTATGCCGCGCCTTACTCGGATGATCTTGTTCGGATCGGTTGGGCATGGATCGCCATCCACTGCCTGGCGTAGATCACGAACCTCAGGTTCGCCAAGGTCACGACCCCAGTTCACACCACCCAGGTGAAACCCATCGCGGTTGGCGCCACAGACAAAATCTGCCAGTGCTGCCGCACTGTGGTCGGCGATGACGGGGATATTGAGATTCACCGGCCCGATTGAGCCGGGTGAGACGCCTGTGGCCTCGCGGATTGCCTCGGCACCGGCCATGCGTAGCGGCTGGGCAACTTCTTCGAGTGCCTCAGCTTTGACACTGTTCAGTTCGTGATCGCCGCGAAGGATGAGCGCAACAGGAGTGTCACCGGTACCCTGCACTACCAGGGTTTTCAGAGTTTGATCAGCGCTGACCTTGAGAAAATCGCAAAGGTCAGCGATCGTGTGCTGGTCCGGGGTCGCTAACTCGTGCATTTTCTGGGCGGGTGCAGAACGCGAACGGGCATTCGCTGTGAGTGCGACTTTCTCGACGTTGGCGGCGTAACCGCACTCGGCGCAAAGCGCGATGGCGTCTTCACCCGAATCCGCCAGGACATGAAATTCGTGGGAAAAATTTCCGCCGATAGTCCCGCTATCGGCCTCAACCGCCTGCGCTTCAAGCCCAAGACGCTCAAAAATACGCGTATACGCATCGTACATCGCCTGGTAGCTTTGGCCCATGCTCTGCGCATCGCGATCAAAGGAGTAAGCATCCTTCATGATGAATTCGCGTGACCGCATGACACCGAATCTGGGCCGGATCTCATCACGAAACTTGGTCTGAACCTGGTAGAGATTGACCGGCAGTTGGCGATAGCTGTGAATCTCTGAACGGGCCAGAGTCGTAATCACTTCCTCGTGGGTGGGGCCGAAGCAGAAATCACGCTGGTGGCGGTCCGAAAAACGCAGCAACTCCGGGCCGTAATCCTCCCAGCGGCCTGATTGACGCCATAATTCGGCCGGCTGTACCGCCGGCAGCAGCACCTCTTGAGCCCCGGCTCGGTCCATCTCCTCGCGCACGACGGCCTCGACTTTGCGCAGAACGCGATGCCCTAGAGGCAGCCAGTTATAAACCCCTGAGGCAACCTGGCGGATCAGGCCCGCCCGTAGCATCAGTTGGTGGCTGACGATCTCAGCATCAGTGGGGATTTCCTTGAGCGTGGCAAGAAAAAAACGGGAGGTCCGCATAAAGGTTTAACACGATGGCAGTGGAAAGGGGGAGTTTATGCGTTTTCCCAGGCTAATGGGTCGTTACCGACAGCTTAAGCGACACCCCCGGGGGGCCGCTGTCCCGATTGGGTTAAGTGATGGGGCGGTACCGGTGCGTCCGGGTCATCTTAGTAGGGGCCTAAGCTTGCGCACCCTGGTGATGAGGTGCGGGCGAATTGCAGATCTGTCCGGCTTCACTGACCGCAACCGAGAGCATCGCAAAGTCCAGATCGGTGGACTTTTGCAGGTCTTGGATCATCTGTGCGAGCCGCTCACTGTCGGCGCGATGCGTATTGACCCATTGGCGGACAGCCGCTTTACCGCGACCGGGCTGGGTATCAAGAATCGTGGCGCTGATCGCACGCTGGCTAAAATGCAGGTCGGAGCGCAACGTGGATCGGGCGAGGGCGTGCCAGTGATTGGTAATCGGCAGATCGCGGATTCGGTCAGAGAGCCAGTGCAGGCCGAGTCGGTCGCCGGTATCAAAATAGACTGTTGCAACCTGCGCGATACCGTAGTCGCCCCGGTTGGTCACGTCGACGATGTCGAGTGCGCTGGCGAGCGCTGTCAGTTCCGCCACATGATTGGCGAGCCCCGCCGGCACATCAGCATTCAGGTAGCGACGCACCCGGCGTTTTTGAATCAGGCGGTTCGAGGTCGCCAGTACCCGGGGGAAACCCCGGCGCAACTGATCGACTCCCTCACGAAATTCGGCTACCGTAGTGGCGATATCCATGGGTCGGGGCCGGTAACGCAGCAGCCAGGCAGTAGTACGTTCGAGCAACTGGCGGGTCTCATGTAACAGTTCTTTCTGTGTTTTAGATACCACTTGGTCGTCCAGTGCTTCGATATCACACCACAGTTCGCGAAGCCGGAAGATTTCCCGGCCGGCGGCATACGCCCGTGCTGTGTCAGCCGGATGAGCGCCGGTAAGCTCATTCATCCGCAGCGTGAAACCCGAGCCGACCCGATTGATCATGCTGTTAGTCACATGTGTCGCAATGATTTCACGCCGCAGGCGATGGTTTGCCATGAACTGATCGAAACGCGGGCTCAGTACGGTTGGAAAATAGCGTTTAAGATCTTCGGCCAGAAAGGGATCCTCTGGCACGTCAGAGTCGAGCAGCATCTGGTATGTCGCTATCTTGCTGTGACTTAACAGAACAGCGAGCTCTGGTCGGGTAAGACCCTCTTTTCGCCCAATCCGCTCGGCGATCTCGTCTTCACTGGGCAGGTACTCCAGTTCTCGGTCCAGTCCATGAGTCTGCTCAAGCTGACGCAGAGCCCGCGCATGATGGTGTATCAGGCTGGCTGTGCGGTCTACCGCCAGTGCCAGCGCTTGGGTCTGAGCGTAATTGTTGCGCAGTACCAACTGCGCAACCTCTTCAGTCATTTTTTCTAAAAGATCGTTGCGTGCATCAACGGTTATCTCTCCTGCCTCTACAGCGGGGTTCAGCAGAATCTTGATGTTGACCTCGTGGTCAGAGGTATCGACACCGGCTGAGTTGTCGATGGCGTCGGTATGGCACAGCCCCCCCCGCCGACTGAATTCCACCCGCGCCAGTTGGGTCAGGCCCAGATTGCCACCTTCGCCGATGACGCGGCAGCGCAACTGCAACGCATCCACCCGGAGCGTATCGTTGATGCGGTCACCCACCGATTCATGGCTTTCGGTTGAGGCTTTGATGTAGGTGCCGATACCGCCATTAAACAGCAGGTCCACAGGACTTTTGAGCATTTCATGGATCAGTTCGTCCGGGCTCAGTTTCTCTGCATTGATGCCAAAGGCCTTGCGAGCCGCCTCGGACAACTCGATGGACTTGGCACTGCGGGGCCAGATACCACCCCCAGAAGAGAGCGCCTTGGCATCGTAGTCTGCCCAGCTTGAACGTGGTAGATGGAACAGCCGTTTACGCTCGGTGTAGGACGTGGCCGGATCGGGATCAGGATCAATAAAAATGTGCTGGTGATTAAACGCGCCGAGCAGACGAATCTGGTGTGACAGTAGCATGCCGTTGCCGAAAACATCTCCCGACATATCTCCAATACCCAGCACGGTGAATGGTTGGGTCTGGGTATTGATATCAAGATCGCGAAACAGCCGCTTGACTGACTCCCAGGTGCCGCGGGCGGTAATGCCCATGGCCTTGTGGTCATAGCCGGTACCACCACCTGAGGCAAACGCATCTGCCAGCCAGTAGTCGTATTCGGCGGCAACAGCATTGGCGATGTCGGAAAAGGTCGCCGTGCCCTTATCGGCAGCGACGACCAGATAGGGGTCATCGTCATCGTAGCGAACGACACGCGGCGGTGGGATTACCTTATCGTTACGGCGATTGTCGGTGAGATCCAGCATGCCCCGAATGAAAGTCTGGTAGCAGGACTCCACTTCCTTTGTGCGTTTATCGGCGTGAAGGTCAGCCAGTCGGCGTACCACAAAGCCTCCTTTGGAGCCTACCGGGACGATGACAGCATTCTTGACAATCTGCGCTTTGACCAGCCCCAGCACCTCGGTCCGAAAGTCTTCCGGCCGATCAGACCAGCGCAGCCCACCGCGGGCGACTTTGCCGCCGCGCAGATGAATGGCCTCGACCCGAGCCGAGTAGACGAAGATTTCTACCATCGGTCGTGGCAGGGGCATTCGGCTGATTGCGTTGCAGTCGACCTTGAAGGACAACCGCCCAGGCTGGGTTGTGTCGTGTTGCTGGAAGTAGTTGGTGCGCAGGATCGACTCGACCAGATTCACAAAGGCAAATAAGATCCGATCCTCGTCCAGGTTTGCCACGCGCTCGAGTCCGGCAGTAATCTCTGTGCGGATCTGTTCGACCTGTGTGGCGCGCTCACCCGCCAGGTCCGGATCGAATCGCGCTTCGAACAGTCGGACAATGCGCTTGACCATGTGCGGGTTGCCGGCCAGGGTCTCGATGACATAGTCCTGGCTGTAGCGAAAATGGATCTGCCTCAGGTAGCGGTAAGCGGCCCGGAGCAATGTGGTTTGCTGCCAGTCGAGCCCGGCACGCAGTACCAGCCGGTTAAAGCCATCGTTATCGGTTTCTCGGTGCCAGACCCGCTGGAATACACGCTCGAAGTGAGCCTTACTGCTCTTCACATCAATCGTTTGTTGGTTCCGGTCCACCAGATCAAATACATGCAGGAATACAGACTCGCCCTGGTTATTATTGATCCGATAGGGGCGCTCTGAGAGTACGCGCAACCCCATGTTCTCAATCACCGGCAGCACATCCGACAGGGCGGCAGCTGAATTTGGGGAATACAGTTTGAGTTGGGCCCGTTCGTTGGGTGTGCCGTGATCGTGACAAAGTTCGATACCCAGGGCCGCTTGGTCCGCTGCGGCTACGAGGTGCTCCAGATCAGTCACGCTCTGGTGCGGGGTAAATTCCTCCTGGTAGGCGGTTGGGAAACCCGCACCCCAGGTCTCGAAGCGTGCCAGGCCCACCTCTTCGCCGGAGTGGATCTGCAGTGCAGCCCGCAGTTCCTCTCGCCAAGAGCGCGCCACTTCGGCGATGCGTGATTCAAGCGTCTTTGGGTCAGGGGTAAGGGCTGTTTTGGGATCGACGCCTACGAGATAATGAATCCGCGCCAGCACGGATTCGGAGAAATGCACGTCGAACTGTAGTGAGCGCCCACCGTATGCCTGCATTAACACATCCCCTATTTTGCGCCGCAGGTCGCTATTGAAACGGTCCCGTGGGACAAACACGAGGCAGGAGTAAAAGCGCCCGAATCGGTCACGGCGTGAAAACAGGCGGGTGCGTTGGCGTTCCTGCAATTCCAGCATACCCATAGCAGTGGCGTACAGTTCGTCGTCATCCACCTGGAAAAGATCGTCGCGGGGATAATTCTCCACCAGGTTCTTCAGCACCTTGATGCCGTGTCCGTTCTTGGGCAGGCCGCTGCGCTGCAGTACATGCCGGAGTTTCAGTCGTACCCCGGGTACGTCAGCCACACTCCGGTTATAGGCAGCGGCGGAGAAAAGGCCCAGCAGACAGGTTTCCCCCTTCAGACCCCCTCGCTCATCGAAATGGCGTACTGCGATGATGTCCATGTAGGCTGGGCGGTGAATCAAAGAGCGCTTACTGGATTTGGTAATCAGTAGCGGATCGGATCCGTCGAGGTAGGTGGGCAGGTTGGAGGGAAGCACCGACAGTCGCTCGTGCAGGTCCAGGCCGAGCCGCGGGCGCAGAATGCCCAGAGCAGAGTCTTCACGCACCACCAGTGCCTGGCCTGGCTGTTCCGGGGTATCAAAAGCGACGGCACCCAAAAAGGTGAAGTGGTCCTCTGAGATCCAGCGGCACAGGGCGACGACTTCACGAAAAGATTCCATGTCGAGCGGCATGTGGCTGGGATCGATTTTCCGGGCGGTGGCGAGGGCGAGGTCCCGCATCGTCTCCCAGTCGGCATCGGCAGCGCGGATTTCGGTTAACACCCGTTCGATTTCAAGGACAATCGCCTCGAGCCGTTCCAACTTGCTTTCACGGTTGATCTGGAAGCACAGGAATGACTCCTGACCCGCGTCGGTAGGGCCGTCATCCAGGGTAGTCAGTGCGCCGCTTCGGTCCCGCCCCACATTGATTACCGGGTGAATGGTGAGGTGGATCGTGTAGTCCAGGCGATTCAGAGCCATCCGCACCGAGTCGACCAGAAAAGCCATGTCGTCGATAACGATCTCAACGACAGTATGGCGCGATGTCCAGCCATGTTGCTCGGCAGTGGGGTTGTAGGCACGTAGACAGGCATTGCCACTGGTTCGGCGCTGGGCGAAGGCAAGATGGGCCAGTGCACCACCGTAAAGATCAGCGAGATCGGCCTGATTCAGGTCTTCAGCCGGTACCCGGTGGTAATAGGCCCTGAAGAAAGTCGCTGCCCGGTCGGCCTCGTCTGTGGGTAGTCTTTCCCGAGCGAGATCAGACAGCTGGGTAATCAGTTTATCAAGTTCGAAATGCGATGTTGCCGGCATCGGGTCAGGAATCTCCCAGATCCTTTGTATGGGTGGCCAAGCAGAGGGGAATATACGTGAATTTTAGAAGTCGTTGGATTATCCTGACGACACCCATATGACCGGAACCGGCGGGGCATGCATTCATCGCTGTGTGACGGCGCGGTAAACTCTATCCGCCCGTCAGATGACAGCCTTTGCTGAGGACAATTATGACCGAGCAGCCGCTGTGGCAGCCCCCTGTAGAGCAGGTGGCTGCCAGCAACATGACCCGTTTTGCCAGCACTGCGGCATCCCGCTGGAGCAGGGGATTGGATGACTATGCCGCGTTACACCAGTGGTCGGTTCGTGAACCTGGGGAGTTCTGGACCAGCATCTGGGAGTGGGCCGGGGTCATTGCTACCGGCAACGTCGAACCTGTCGTAGAAAATGCCAGCCAGATGCCCGGTGCCCGCTGGTTCCCACATGTTCGCCTGAATTTCGCGCGTAACCTGCTGCGACGCCGGGATGAGGCCCCGGCCCTGATTTTTCGTGCCGAAGACCAAGCCCGACGTACGGTCAGCCATGCCGAACTCTACGCCCAGGTGGCCGGCCTTGTTGGGGCGCTGCACCAGGCGGGTATCGGCCCGGGAGATCGGGTCTGCGGTTTTATGCCCAACATGCCCGAAACCGTCAGCGCTATGCTGGCCACCGCGGCTGTGGGCGCTACCTGGTCATCCTGCTCACCGGATTTTGGTGTACAGGGCGTGTTGGATCGTTTTGGCCAGATCACGCCACGGGTGCTGTTCAGCGCCGACGGTTACTGGTACAACGGTAAGGCGCACGATTCTCTCGGCAAGTTGAGCGAGATCCGAAACGGTCTTCCCTCTCTGGAGCACACCGTAGTGGTGCCTTTGCTTTCACAGGATGTGGACTTGTCCCAAAATTCGGGTGCGACCCTGATGAGTGACTTCGTCACGGTTGACACCGAGATTGATTTTGTCGATCTGCCGTTCGATCACCCGCTCTATATCATGTATTCATCGGGCACGACCGGGGTGCCCAAGTGCATTGTGCACGGTGCCGGGGGCTCGTTGCTGCAGCACCTTAAAGAGCAACAGTTGCATGTCGGGCTGTGCCGGGACGATCGACTCTTCTACTTCACCACCTGCGGCTGGATGATGTGGAACTGGCTGGTTTCTGGTCTGGCGAGTGGGGCTACCTTGGCTTTGTATGATGGTTCGCCTTTTTTTCCGGACGGTAACGTGGTATTTGATTTTGCCGAACAGGAGCAGATTCATATACTGGGTACCTCTGCCAAGTTTATTGATGCAATCGCCAAAGCCGGTTTGCGCCCACGCGATACCCACGATCTTTCCAGCGTGCGCACCGTGTTATCGACGGGGTCACCGTTGATGGCAGAGGGCTTTGATTATGTCTACGACGCGGTCAGCGAGACTGCCTGCCTGTCGTCCATTTCTGGCGGCACGGACATCATGGCCTGCTTTGTGGGTGGCAACCCTAATCTTGCGGTCTGGCGCGGGGAGATTCAGTGTTCGATGCTGGGCATGCAGATTGAAGTGCGTGGTGACGATGGGTCTGTGCTGGGTCCGGGTGAGAAGGGTGAGTTGACTTGTGCGAATGCCTTTCCATCGATGCCAATTGGTTTCTGGAACGATCCGCAAGATCTCCGGTACCGAGCCGCCTATTTTGAGAAGTTTCCTGGCGTGTGGTGCCACGGCGATTACGTGGCGATCACCGAGCATAGCGGGGTTGTTGTGTATGGCCGCTCAGACGCGGTTTTGAACCCCGGCGGAGTGCGTATTGGTACCGCAGAAATCTATCGCCAGGCCGAACGTGTTCCCGAAGTGCTCGAAAGCCTGGTGGTTGGCCAGCAATGGGAGGGAGATGTACGTATCGTGCTATTCGTGCGCATGCACCCCGGCGAGGTGCTGGATGATGTGTTGCGCAACCGGATCCGCAGCGAGATCCGTAAAAACACAACACCGCGACATGTGCCGGCGAAGGTGATTCAGGTTGGTGATATCCCGCGCACCAAAAGCGGCAAGATCGTTGAACTGGCAGTGCGCAAAATGATCCACGGTGAAACGGTGTCCAACCGTGAGGCGCTGGCCAATCCGGAAGCGCTCGATCTCTACGTTGACCTGCCCGAGTTGTCGAGCTGAAGGCTTACAAAGCCTTAGCCCCCCAGCGGGTTAATGATGCGGTAGCCTGCGGGCGCCAGCAGTCGCAGTGAGACATCAAGGTGATCAACGGCCGTCAGGGTTGCGACAAACCTGCCCGAGCCTTCTTCAAGGCGGATCGGCAGCGATTGATCATCGACCAGACCCAGCGGCGGCAGGGAAAGGCCAAGTGTTGAGAGCAGCGCACCGGCCGAAGATTGTAGTTGCTGAACATAGGTCGCCAGGACAAGCAACGTCCTGAAGTCAGCATCATCAATACCCAGGTCGTCACTGCTGGTCAGGCAGGCCTTAGCTACAACCGTGTGTGCCTGATCAATTTGCCACCATTGACAGCTTATCTGAGCGGCCTGCCCGGTTTTGCCCATGGCTGTTATGGTGGGAGCGGTCGCGAGTGCTTGATCGGGGTCCGGGACACCAAGGCTTTTGAGCATGGCATCGAGTTGCTGGCGTTTTTCTTTGGTCAGGCTCTCGCGCTGCCCCTGCAGCTGGGCCGCTATACCCGAAAGCTGATTGATGGATTGTTCAAGGGCCTTGGGATCTACCCGGACAAGTTCCTTGCGCGCATGACGGATAAACATTATCTGCCGGTCTGCAGCTAAGAACAGAATCTCCTGGCGGGGTATTGCAGAGTGGGTCAGTCTGACACGACCATTACTCACCACGATCTGCGCTTTGCCCGTAATACCGTTATCGATCGTGTTGATGATCAGCCGAGTGGCGGCACTGACGGGCGTTATTGCACTAAGGAGCAGGCCAGCCACCAGGGCTCGGATAACAATGCGGCTGATACCAACGGGATGAAGCCGTTTGGACATCATGCCTCCTAACGAAATCGGTTGGGGGTAAAGGTGAACGTTAGCATGATTGCGCTCTTTTACCAGCGAACTTGGGAAAGCCCAATACTACCCTCCAAGTTGAGCCACTCTTCATTGGGACGTATTCTCCAGGCATAACTCAAGGAGAATGCCATGTCGGATTTTCAATCCTTGCGCAATGCCGTTCTAGAAGATGATGCTCTTCAGGAACAGGTTATCGCTATTAATAATGTAGTTACCACTTTCGTACCGGCCCCGACTGAATCGTTGTATATCTTGAACTCTTTACGAGTTTTCCCACTGAGTGAAGTGATAGTTGGTTCTATAACCTGAAAAAATATATGATCTGGCCATCTTGAGGCTTCGAGCCAGGGTACCCCCAATTGTGATCAGATCAGAAGAATATGTTGGCTTATCCGCAGATTGACCCGGTTGCGATCAGCATCGGACCTGTAGCTATCCACTGGTATGGCGTGATGTATCTGGTGGCCTTTATCTCAGGCGGGTTGCTGGGGCTTTACCGGGCCCGCAGGCCCGGCACCGACTGGAACACAACGCAAGTCTGGGACCTGGTGTTTTATGTGGCGCTTGGCGCGGTCATCGGTGGCCGTCTGGGCTATGTGGTTTTCTACAACCTTGCTTACTATCTGGCACACCCGCTCGAAATACTTTCAGTGTGGTCTGGTGGCATGTCTTTCCATGGTGGCCTTATCGGGGTGGTAGTAGCGGTGGCGCTTTTCGCCCGCAAGTCCCACAAGACATTTCTGATCGTCGCGGATTTTCTTACACCGCTGTGCGCTCCTGGACTGTTGGCCGGGCGAATAGGTAACTTTCTCAACCAGGAACTGTGGGGACGGGCCAGTGATGCCCCCTGGGCGATGATCTTCCCCGCGGCAGGCCCAGCGCCTCGACACCCATCGCAGCTTTACGAAGCGGGTTTAGAGGGTGTATTACTGTTCGTGATCGTCTGGTTTTACTCTGCCCACCCACGTAGCCCCGGCCGGGTCAGCGGCCTTTTTCTGCTCGGCTATGGTGTGGCGCGATTCTTTGTGGAGTTCTATCGAGAGCCGGATGCGCATCTGGGTGCGGTGGCATTGGAATGGATGAGCATGGGCCAGTTGTTAAGTGTGCCGGTTGTCATTGTGGGTATCTGGTTGTTGATACGAAAACCTAAAGAGAATGGGTAACTGTGGGCCATTGGTGATAGCGCTGTCACGATGTGCGATCTCGTTGCCTAGTTTGTTATCCCTTAAGGAAGATTCCTTTTCTGTATCCATTGGCTAGACTGGTCCGCGGTTTTCAGAGGAATCAACTATGAGACTGGTGCTGTTGTCTGACACCCATGGATTTGTTGCGCCGTTCATCCAGGAACTGGCCCGGTCCGCCGACCGTGTTATCCACGCGGGAGATGTCGGGGGTATGCCGGTGCTGGAGTCGATCACGCCGGATAGCGGTGACCTGATTGTGGTAAGGGGTAACAACGACTGGCCAGAGAAATGGCCCGATGCCGCCGCCGGCGGTTTCGCAGAGTTACCCGAATCGATTCAGGTGGAGGTGCCCGGTGGGGTGCTGGCGATAGAGCATGGCCACCGTATCTGGGATACCCGGCATTACCATGAGCGTTTGCGGGCAAAATATCCCGCGGCACGCGCCATTGTCTATGGGCACACGCACATTCGTTGTGTTGATGGTGATCAGATGCCCTGGGTTCTGAATCCGGGTGCGGCGGGCCGCGAGCGCACCAAGGGTGGGGCCTCGTGTATCGTGCTAGAGGCTGATGAGCGCGACTGGGAGATCACGGAGTATTGCTGCGGGAAGATCAGCCCTTCCCAATCGGCTGCTGCCTGAGTAATCTTGAGTCAGGCCTGTCTCTGACAGTGGCTGCGTCCCGGGCTGTAACTGTGGCCCGGGTGTTTTTTGGTGATAATGCTGGCCACCAGTGCCGTCGATTGGTTTAACCGGGAGAGAGAATAATGACTCAGAATGAGGGTTTTGGCGCGTATACCGATTATGGCAAGTTGCGCAGCGCGATCGTGGGCAGTGCCCAAGGGCTTGCCCTGCCGCCGTTCAACCCCACGCTGCACCACTACAACGAAGAGGTCCAGGCCGCCCTGAAGGCGAGTGGTGACCAGCCACTGGATATCGCCAAGGCAATGCCTGAGCGCTGGGAGAAAACCGCCGAGCAGCTGGATAGTCTGGCGGCGCTGTATCAGCAGAACGGCATCAAGGTGTATCGACCCCGACCCTATACAGAACAGGAGACAGGCTATCTCGCTGATTTGCAGCCCGGCGCTTCTTTGCTTTATCCCGCGGATCCCGTTTATACCGTGGGCAAGCATTACCTCGAGGTCAATATCCGTCGGGCCTACCGGCGCAAAGAAGTCTTCCCATTGCGCGAGATCGTAACGCCATTGCTGGCGGCCGATGAAGAAGCTCACCATGTGGTGATGCCTGCCGCGCAGCCATTTGCACCCTCAAGCGGAGGTCCGGGACCGTACCTCGAAGGCGGCGACATTATCTGCTATCAGAATCACCTTTTTGTCGGCGAGTCTGATATCGCCAGCAACCGTGCTGGTACAGATTGGCTCACCGAATACATCGGACCGTTTGGTTACGAGGTGCACCCCATGCCGATGCACGGCACTATCCTGCATCTTCTGGGAATTATGGTTGTGGTCGCTGAAGGTGTGCTATTGCTGTATCGCGATGAACTCACCGAGCGCTTGCCTGATCCCCTTGCAGACTGGGATGTGATTGAACTGACCGAGGCCGAAGCGTTAGCCTACGCGACTGTAGGCGTCAGCCTGGATGATAAACGTTATGTGATTCCCACAGGATTGGGCCGAGTCTGTGAGGAGCTCGCCCGCCGCGGTATTGAGCCGATCGAAATCGAGTATAACCACGTCAGTTACTGGGGTGGTTGCGTTTCGTGTTCCACGCACGCGATCTGGCGGGATCCCTGACGATATGAATGCGTTGAATACACCTGACCCGCTGGCACCGGAGCTGGCACAGAATATTCTGGATGCCGTACAACAGGGCTTTGAGCGGCAGTTAACGTTTACCCAGCAGATGATGTCCCTGGATTCGACCCGCGGCAACGAACGGGCGGCACAGGCGTGTTTCTATCAGGCCCTGGCATCACGAGGCTACGCAATGGATCAATGGTCCATTGACGTGGCACAGATTCAGAGCCATCCGGGGTTCTCGCCGGTTAAGGTTGATTACGACGATGCGATCAACGTTGTCGGCACACATACCCCAGACCAGGAACAGGGGCGCTCACTGATTCTCAATGGGCATGTAGATGTCGTACCCACGGGTCCGCTGGATATGTGGACTCGATCACCCTTTGAACCCTGGATTGAGGGTGACTGGCTCTATGGGCGAGGCGGTGCCGATATGAAGGCCGGTCTGTGTGCCAATCTTGCGGCACTGGATGCACTTGAAACTCTGGGTTGGCAGCCCGCGGCCCGGGTTCACGTGCAATCGGTCACGGAAGAAGAATGTACCGGCAACGGGGCGCTGTCGGCACTGGTACGGGGTTACCGAGCCGAGGCGGCGCTGATTCCCGAGCCGGAAGAAAATATGCTGGTGCGGGCGAATACCGGGGTGATCTGGTTTCGGGTTCATGTTCGCGGCCGGCCGGTGCATGTGCGCGAGGCCGGACAGGGTGCTAACGCGATTGAAGCCGCCATGTCCCTGATTTCTCCGCTCAAGGGCCTCGAGAAAAAATGGAACGACGCGCGAGTTGATCATCGGTATTTCGAATCAGTCGAGCATCCCATTAATTTCAATATTGGTCGGATCAGTGGCGGTGACTGGGCGTCTTCGGTCCCTT
This sequence comes from Acidiferrobacteraceae bacterium, assembly GCA_002726415.1. Taxonomy (GTDB): domain Bacteria; phylum Pseudomonadota; class Gammaproteobacteria; order Arenicellales; family UBA868; genus UBA868. The sequence goes on from PBSU01000004.1 coordinate 30,744, forward strand.
CTTGGTGCACCCTGGATGTGCGTGCTGCCATCTATCCTGGTGTCGACCCGCGTGATGCGGCTAAAGAGATCGAGGACTGCATCGCGACCCACGCCCGGGATCACGCCTTTTTGCACGATAACCCACCCCAAGTTGAATACAACGGGTTTTTCGCTCGGGGTTATGTTTTGGAAGAGGGCAGCGAGGCCGAGCGGGTGTTGGGTCAGGCTCATGCGGCGAGCTTTGGATCGAGCCTGGAATCTTTTGTAACGGCAGGCTACCTCGATGGCAGGGTATTTGTCTTATACGACGATTGCCCGTGTCTTGTGTATGGGCCGGTCTCGCGGGATATCCACGCTTTCGATGAGCGCGTCAGCCTGGAGTCACTGAAGCGCGTTACCGGTACGATTGCGCTTTTTGTGGCCAGTTGGTGCGGCCTCGAACCGATTACGCGTCCGGATCGTCACCCCGCTTGACCTGCATCGAGAGCCCCACCTGTTCGCGATCCTTGCGGGCAAGCTCGCCGATGGCCTTCTTTCCAAATCGACGGGTAATCTGATCCACCGTCTGGTTCAGTGTGGTTTGGCGTGCTTTTTCATGGGCACCAAAAAGAGGTAGCTGGTCGGTAGAGTCATTCGTTAAGCCGGTGCAGCCCACACCCAGCAGACGGATCGCCCCGTCTGGGCCGCAACGATAGAGCAGGTCGATTGCATTTTGCGAGATCGTGCGCCCATCGTCTGTCGGTTGTGCCAGCGTGGTTCGACGGGTAAAAACGGGGTAACCCCGCACCCCGGGTCCCGTGCGCCGGGCTGATTTCCATTTCAGTACTACAGTATGTGCGCGAAGCCGCTCATTTCTCAGTCGCCGGGCAACAGATTCGGCGTGCTCACGAATCAATGGTTCGAGTTCATGCTTATCCGAAATATCCTGGCTGAAAGTGTGTTCCTCGCTGTACGACAGCGCCTCCCGATAAGGTTCAACATCCCGGATATCCTCACCGCGGGCCAGTTTTGCGATTTCAATGCCCCAGTCACCCAGAGTGTGCTGCAGGGTGTGGTCATCTGCCCGAGCGACATCACCAATCTTATGAAACCCCAACTCCTGGAGGCGCTCCTGAGCTACCGGCCCGATTCCCCAGATGCGACTCAACGGCAGCGGTTCCAGAAATCCTCGAACATCGTTCGCCAGTACTTCAAGTAACCCATCGGGCTTGGCTGCTGCGCTGGCAATTTTCGCCACCATCTTGATGGGCGCGATACCCACAGAGACCGGCAGCGATAATTCCTCGCGCACGCGTTTTCGCAGGTTTTGTCCTAGCTGTTTGGCAGGACCCATCAGTCGTGCGCTGCCCGTAAGATCAAGAAATGCTTCATCCAGTGAGATTCGCTCCACAACTGGTGAGTACTCAGTGAAAATCTCAAACAATCGGGCTGATTCCTTTTTGTAAAGAGTCATATTGCCGCGCACGAATACCAGATCGGGACAGCGCCGTTTGGCCTCAACGGACGGCATCGCCGAGCGTACACCGAAGCGGCGGGCCTCGTAACTGGCCGCGGCTACGACCCCGCGCGTGCTGGCTCCACCGACTGCCAGTGGTTGGCCTCGCAATTCGGGGCGGTCGCGCTGTTCTACGGAGGCGTAAAACGCATCCATATCAGCATGCATGATCACACGGGTGGGATCTTTCATCTTGGGTCCGGGATCAAACTACAGGTTAATGTCACTCTAGCCCGCCCTGGCGCGCAGATTCAAGGCACTTACACCGGTCGAATACGGGGTATCTACAGTTTTTATCAATCTGTTCTCGATGAGGATCCGGGCTCGGATACGCAAGCACAATTCGCTTAAGCGGTCGGCGTTCGAGTCAGCCCAGGCTGCCCATGACCTGCCGGATCGCGTTGCTGAAATAACCTGAAAAATCCTGTGCCAGTAATGAGGGTATCCGGTGGCGTGGAGTCAGGATGGCCGTTCGGTAGGCAACGGCCGGTTCCAGTTGACGAAAAACGATGTCGCTGGTGCCGAGTTGATTCCATTGATGTTCAAAGTAATTTACCGTCAATGGGCTGGCGAGTGACCAGGCTAGGCCTGCTTCGATCAGTGGAAATCGGGAGACGGTGTTGGCCATCTCAAAACGGACATTCAGATTGGCACCGCAATCATGAGCCGCCTGTTCAAGTCGTAGCCGGGTGGAATTACCGGGTAGAAATATGGCGAGGGGGTGTGGTGCGATTTCACCAAGATGAATCACGTCCTGGCGGGCCAGGGGATGATTCGAATTGATGGCACAGACGCAGCGTTCAGTAATTTCGTCAGCGTCGACCAGCGGGCTTGTTGTTTCAATCTCGGCAAAGCCAATGTCGAACTGCTGGGAGGCCAGGCTGTCATAGACCTGATGTGAAGGTTGGCTCGACAGGTAGATTCTGACATCGGGCCGCGTGCTGACGTAGTCAGCAATAAATTGTGATGCCAGCAGATCAGAGATGATGGGCATACACGCGATGCGTAACTCACCGGCCTTGAGATTGGCGGCACTGCGCATTTTGGTTTCCACGTTCTGGACCTGATCGAGGATTGCGACTGCCTCGCTCATCAGGTAGTGGGCTTCTGGGGTAGGCAGCAGGCGGCGGTTACGCCGCTGAAACAGGGTCTGGCCGATATCACTCTCAAGGCGGTGGATCAGGTTAGTGATGGCCGGTTGGGTACAACCCAAGTTGGCCGAGGCCTGGGTAACCGATCCGGTACGCATCACTTCCTGGAACGCGTTAAGTTGTTTCAGGTTCATGTCATTATCTTGCCGGTAAATACCATAATTTATAACAAAAATATATGAAAAGTAAAAATTTGATAATTTGACAATATGTCGATTCGGATGGATAGTCATGCGCTCCGGACCGGAGCAGTCATGCCCGGGCCGGTTTTTTCTCAGCATCTACACCTATTGAGGAGACAAAAAGATGATAGCGAAGAGAGGATTGCTTGCTGCTGTATTCACCGGACTTGCCTTAATGATGGGCAGTGTCCAGGCGCAGGATATGACGTTTTTCCGTATCGGTACTGGTGGGGCAGGGGGTACTTATTACCCGATCGGTGGCCTGATCGCTAATGCGATTTCTAACCCGCCAGGCTCGCGTGCCTGTGATAAAGGCGGTAGTTGTGGTGTGCCCGGACTGGTGGCCATCGCGGTTTCAACTAATGCTTCAGTCGCCAACATGAATGCGATTCACGCGGGTCAACTGGATGCGGGTCTTGCGGGCGCCCAGAGTGTCACCCAGGGTTACAACGGTGAAGGCAAATTTGTCGGCAACAAAAAAGACAACGTCCGTGTGATTGCCAATCTGTATCCCGAAGACATGCACCTGGTCACTCCTAAGGGCGTGCATCTTTCCAGCCTGACAGACCTCAACGGTATGCGGGTTGGCGTGGCCGCTGCAGGTTCGGGTACCCAGGTATCGGTGCGCATGATTCTCAAGCACTACGGCATCAAAGCTGATGAGCATGAGTTGGGATTAGGGCAAAGCGCTCAGCGCCTGGCCGATGGACAACTGGATGCTTTCTTCTATGCTGGCGGCACCCCGTTCGCTGCATTGATCCAGCTGGGTTCGACCAAAGGCTTTGAACTGTACAAGTTTTCTGACGATGAGCGCAAAGCCATCAACGGAATCATTCCCTACTATGTGGCCTCCGACATCCCAGCCGGGGTCTACGAGACTATTGACTATGATGTGCCCACGGTAGCGGTGAATGGTCAGTTAGTGACATCGGTGAGTCAGCCCGAAGAATTGATCTACAAGATCACCAAAGCAATGTGGAACAAGAACACTCGCAAACTGCTGGATAAAGGCCACGCCAAAGGCAAGGCTATCAAAGTAGAAACGGCGCTCAAGGGAGTGCTGATTCCGCTGCATCCGGGTGCCGAGCGTTATTACAAAGAAATCGGCATGATCAACTGATCCGTTTTCATGTTGCAGTAATCAGGAACGGAGGCAGGCGGGCGCCTGTCTCCGTTCTTCTTTTCTGGCGTTAAGCCGGTTGCCCCCGGGGGAATATTGTGGCGCAATTTGATGTGAAACAGGCCGAAGAGCTGGAAGAGAAGTACGATTCCGGCCTGCAGTTTCGGGAAATCGGCCCGTGGCTGGTCAAGTTCACCTTCCTTTTTTCGGTTTTTTTCGCGGGGTATCACTATGTAACCGCAGGCACGGGTGTGCCGGTCGATTACTGGCATATGGGGTTTCATATGTCAGGTGTGATCATTCTGGTATTTATTCTCTACCCGATGATCAAGCGGGGCGATAGTCGTCGATTACACGCTAACACCTGGTGGCGTTTTTCAAATGTGCCGATATGGGATTGGCTGCTGATTCTGGCTGGGGTCGCGTCGTCACTGTACATTGGGGTGACCTGGTACGAGATCGATTTCGAACTGCTGGGCTGGCGGTTTTTCCTGCCCGAGCAGGTTCTGCGGCAGGGAGATCCCGCGTTTATTGATGTGATCTTTGGCACCGTTCTGATCGCCGTGCTGTTGGAGGCCGTGCGTCGCACCCTGGGAATCGTGGTGCCGATCATTATTCTTTTCTTTACCTTTTATGCTGTTTTCGGTCAGTACATGCCCCTGATGATTCTCAAGCATCCGGGCATCAATTGGGCGCAGTACATCAACAATATGTACTTCCCGGCTGAGGGAATCTATGGCGTCACGCTTTGGATCGTATCCACGGTGGTATTTCATTTTGTCCTGTTTGGTGTGCTTGCGCAACGAATGGGCCTGGGGCAGTTTTTCGTAGATATCGCTACTGTGATTGCAGGGCGCTATACGGGTGGGCTGGCTAAAGTCAGCGTAGTGTCATCGGCGTTTTTCGGCACCATTTCGGGATCCTCTATCGCCAATACCGTTTCCACCGGTTCGCTGACCATTCCCAATATGAAGCGCATGGGATATCCGGGNCATCTCGCAGGGGGNGTGGAGGCCGCCTCCAGTGCGGGTGGTCAAATTACCCCACCNATNATGGGCGCAGCCGCATTTGTCATGGCNGAATTTCTNGAGGTGCCCTATACCACCATTGTGTTGGCGGCAATAGTGCCAGCAGCGATGCACTACGTGGGTGTTCTGTCGATTGTGCATTTCAAGGCCAAGCGTCTGGGCCTCAAGGGCATGCCGGCCGAAGAGATCCCCCGGCTGCTGGCAGTGCTGAAAAGAGGATGGCCAACAGCGCTGCCGCTGGTCGCACTGATTTATGTTCTATTCAGCGGCTACTCTCCTCACATGGCTGCCTTCTGGGGCATCTCTACTGCTCTGGCGGTAGGGCTGGTCAACCCGATGCATCGCATTGGTTTGCGCGACATCCTCGAGGGCTGTGTGACCGGTGTGCGGTATGCGCTGGCCGTGGGTGCCGTGTGTGCCGCGATCGGGATCGTCGTCGGCGTAGTTAATTCAACGGGCTTAGGGTTTCGCCTGGGCTTTATGGTCACAAACGGGGCGCTTGCGATTGGCGAGAGCCTTTACGCTGTTTTTGCGTGGGTTCCGCTGGTTGATTTCTCGGTACAGGGATTAACCCTGTTCGTTTCTTTATTGCTGATCGCGATTACCTGCATTCTGATGGGGGCCGGGTTACCCACCACAGCGTTGTACATCATGCTGGTCACCGTGGCACAACCGGCGTTGGCCAACCTGGGGGTTCCCCCGTTGGCTTCACACCTTTTTGTTTTGTACTACGGGGTGATTTCGGAGATTACCCCGCCGGTCTGTGCCTCTGCCTATGCGGCAGCAGGGATTGCCGGCGCCAACCCCTTTCGTACCGGTGTATCTGCTTTTACATTGGGAATCGCCAAACTGATGGTACCGATGGTGTTTATCTATTCTCCCGCTATGCTGATCGTTATTGACGAATTTTTCACTTGGGGCGCTTTCCTTTCAACAACCCTGAGCTGCGCGGTAGGGATCTTCATGGTGGCCACTGCGGTGGCCGGGTTCTTCCTGGTACAGATGCCGGTGATCATTCGCTGGGCGATGACCCTGGCCGGTATTCTGCTGGTGGCGCCTGGAACCCAGAGTGATCTGCTTGCATTGGTATTTTTGGCGCCAGTCCTGATTCAGCAGGTGGTGGCCTGGAGAAGCGCCAGGCCCGTTGTGCCTAAAAGTGCCTGAAACGCCAAAGCACGATATTACCGTTATTGGTGCCGGCATCGTCGGCATCTGTTGTGCGCTGGAACTGGCAGCCAGCGGCCGCTCGGTGCGTGTCATTGACCGGGACGGGCCCGCGGAGGGCACAAGTTCCGGTAACGCCGGGGTGATTTCTCCCTGGTCGTGCGTACCGCAGTCGCTTCCCGAGCAGTGGAAGCGTATTCCGCGTTGGACCCTTTCTAAAGAAGGCCCGGTTGCATTGCGCTGGGGTTATCTTCCAACCCTGCTGCCCTGGCTCGGGCGTTTTCTGGCCAGTGCGCAGGTTTCGCGAATCGGCAGTATCGCCGATGCGATACTTGCCCTGAATCACAATTGTCCTGGTCTTTACCGCACACTGTTGCGCGATACTGGCCAGGAGAGTCTGATTCAGGATTCGAGTTACATCCACGTGTTTCGAGACAAACTTCAAGCCGATCCTGCTCAGTTGCAGTGGGTGCTACGTCGTGAGCGGGGTGTGCCGCTGGAGTTTGTCAGCGGGGATGAAGTGCGGGAGATAGAACCGGCGCTGTCATCGGATTATCAGGCAGCGGTATTGATTTTGGATCAGGCCCGCACATTGAACCCCGCGCGACTGGGCCAGGTATTGGCTCAAAGAGCGCAAAACCAGGGTGTTGTGTTTGCACGAGCGCATGTGCAAGAACTGGTTCCGGGTGAACCCGGTTCATTCGGGGTCAGAACTGAGCAGGGTATGATGATGTCAAAGCAGGTCATCCTGGCCAGCGGGGCCTGGTCCGCCCGGTTGTTACACCCCCTGGGGGTTCGTATCCCATTGGAGTCGGAGCGGGGTTATCACACAGTCTTTACCAGCCCGGGTGTGACGCTCAATAATTCGATCCTGGACGGCGATGGAAAGTTTGCTGTGAGTTCGATGGAGATGGGTCTGCGTTGTGCCGGGACGGCCGAGTTTGCCGGGCTCGATGCCCAGCCTGATTACCGTCGGGCCAAAGTGATTGCCCAGTGGGCCCGCCGCATGTTGCCCAAGCTCAATACCGGGGTGGTCAGTGAGTGGATGGGCTCACGACCATCAACACCCGACTCGCTGCCTTGCATTGGTCCGGTCCCAGGCCAAGCTGGGCTGTTTGCGGCATTTGGTCATGGCCATCTTGGGCTGACTCAGGCGCCCATGACCGGCCGGTTGGCAGCGGCGATGGTTTGCGATAAGCCCAGCCCCATCAATATCACGCCATATCGTCTGGATCGTTTCTGATCTTATGCCGTCACGGCACTACGCTGGCCTGGGTAGTTGGAGTTGGTCGCAGTAGCCGAAAAGTCCCGGGGTTCCCCCGGTGTGAATAAAGAGGGTCGATTGATCCTTACTGCCTGCCTCGCGCACACGTTTCAGGCATGCAGCCATGGATTTTCCGGTATAAACCGGGTCGAGTAGCAAGCCTTCATGCCGGGCACAAAGGTCGATGGCCTCAAAGGTTGACTCGTTCATCCTGCCATAGCCTGGGGCGAGGGTATTGTCTGTTAGCCTGATATCGTGAGGCGTTACCGGGGAGTTGGTTTGCAGCAAAGCGGCAATCTCCTGACAGCGGTCTCTAATTCGTTTTTGCTGTAATGCCTGCTCCCGGCGAACACAGGCGCCGATCACCACAATAGCGCTGCCCAGCGAGCGCAGGCCAAAAAGAAGCCCAGCGTGGGTGTTGCCGCTGCCGGAGGCAACCACGATCTCGTCTAGATCGTTACCGGTATCGGCCAGTTGATCGAGTATCTCGGCCGCTGCACGGACATAACCGAGCGCTCCCAAAGGAGGATGCCCCGGTGCGAGCGGGATGATGTAGGGTGTCTTGCCGGCCTCACGCAACTCGTCCGCAATCACTCTTAGTTTTGCGTCGGCACCGGCTTCATCCTCCCCCTTGGGGTAGGCATGCATCACCGCACCGAGAATTCGATCCAGCAGCACGTTGCCTGACCGGTGATACTCGGCGCCTGCATCATCTACCCTTTCTTCCAGTTGAATGTGGCAGGCCAGACCCAGTTTTGCGGCGCCAGCCGCCGCCATGCGAGCAAAGTTGGACTGAACAGCGCCGGTTATCAGGATCGTATCGGCTTTTTGTTGCAGAGCGTCGCCGAAGTAGTACTCTAACTGGCGCGCCTTGTTGCCACCCATGGCCAGGCCGGTGCAGTCGTCTCTTTTGACGTACAGGGGCCCACAGCCAAGATAACGGCTGAGATTATGTAGCTGTTCAATGGGTGTGGGTGTATGAGCCAGTGGTGTCCGGGCTATTGCATCCAGGCTTGAGATTGTCGGCATATCAGTGCAGTCGAAAACGAAGGCGCCCGGCTAACTTTGCCCTCGGTCAGTCCGGCGGGCAAGTGTGAGGAAATCTACGCGCTCAAAGCGGCGCCACCGGCGCTGATCCGTTTTTCGATAAAGGCGTCAATTTCTTCAAGACGGCTGTCGCCCAGCGGCGGCGGGGTAAAGTCCGCGAGGGTCTGCCGGGCGATCCGATTGGCTCTGTGGGTGGTATCCACTGATCCGTTCTCCTGCCAGGATTCAAAGTTCGACCAATCTGACAGCAATGGGGTGTAAAAGGCTGTCTCATATCGGGCCAGGGTATGTTGGGTGCCAAAGAAATGACCACCCGGCTCCACTTCATCGAATGCCGCCATCGCCAGGGTGTCTTCATTGCACTCGACGGGCTGCATCAGGCTCGCGAACATCTGCAGCATCTCGACATCGATAATGAATTTTTCCAACGAGGCGGTCAGGCCGCCCTCCAGCCAGCCGGCACCATGC
>PBSU01000005.1 GCA_002726415.1 Acidiferrobacteraceae bacterium
GGCGCGGGCGAAAAGTTCGATATCACCCACGATCTCGAGTTGTCGCCTCGCCGCCTCCTGTAACACGGGCTCAGACAACGATACGCCGGGACTGACCACAACCAGATCGATATTTTCCAGAGCAGAAAGCGTAAACCCACCACAGTGCACCGATACACTGGGGCAGGCCTGCGCAAGGGTGGCTTGGCTCGGCGGCGCCGCACGAGTATCCTGCACGGAAACCACAACACCCAGCTCTGTCAGGTAACGCGCGCTGGAGCAACCTGATGTACCCAGCCCAAATACCACGGCCCGGCGCCAGGGGGGTGTGTTGACTTTGATCGCCAAGGCGGTCTCCACTGTCCGGTTACCTGACCTTCAGCGTAGCGAGGCCGATCAGCACCAGGATCAGACTGATAATCCAGAAACGCACGGTGACCTGAGGTTCTTTCCAGCCTTTCTCTTCAAAGTGATGGTGCAAAGGCGCCATGCGGAAGATCCGCCGTCCTAGCAGTCGGAAAGATGCAACCTGCAAGACCACCGACACGGTCTCAATCACAAAAACACCACCCATGATTGCGAGCACAATCTCCTGGCGCACGATGACCGCAACCGTGCCCAATGCAGCGCCCAACGCCAACGCACCAATGTCACCCATAAACACCTGCGCTGGGTAGGTGTTGAACCACAGGAACCCCAGACCGGCCCCCACCAATGCAGCGCAGAAGACCAGAACTTCACCTGCTCCAGGGATGAACGGAATGCCGAGATAGCCGGAAAAAAGAGCATGGCCGGTAAGATAAGCAAACACGCCCAACCCGCCTGCCACTAAGACGCTTGGCAATATTGCCAAGCCGTCCAGGCCATCGGTCAGATTCACCGCATTACTGCTACCGGTGATCACGAACCAGGTCAACACCACAAAACCAAAGCCCAGATCCACTGCGACATCTTTGAACAGTGGCACAATCAGCGCGGTCTCGGCCGGCGACTGTGCGGTGAGATAAAGTGCCAACGCGGCAATAAAGGCCACTAGGCTCTGCCAGAAGAACTTCTGGCGTGAACCGATACCGCGTGAGTTGCTATGGGCGATCTTCTGGAAATCATCAAACCAGCCGATCACGCCGAACGCGGTACATGTCAGCAAGGTAATCCAGATAAAGCGGTTGCCCAGATCCGCCCACAGCAGAGTGGATAAAATCACCGCAGCCAGAATCAGCACCCCACCCATGGTCGGTGTCTTTTTGGTTTTGTGTGTATGCGGTCCATCATCGCGAATCGGCTGCCTGGCACCGATACGCTCCAGACGGCGGATCAGGGCAGGCCCGGCCACGAAACTGAAGACCAACGCTGTCAATACGCCACAGATCGCACGGAAGGAGAGATAACGGAATACATTGAAAACACTGTGATCCACCGCCAGTTGCTCAAATAGGCTCTTCAGCACGCGATGGCTCCGTCATGAGCCACACAGATGAGTGCGTCAGCAACCACTTCCATCTTTGCGCTGCGCGAACCCTTCACCAGTACAGTCAATCCCGGGCTTAACAACTGGCGAGCCGCATCGATCAGTGCCTCGGGCGTCTCAAAGTGACTGGCATTATTACCGAATGCCTCTGTTGTTAAGCTGGCCAGTTCACCACAGGTCAGCACAGTGTCGATACCCGCCTGGCGCGCCTGACGGCCCGCCTCGCCATGGAAGTCCTCAGCCCGGGGGCCCAACTCCGCCATATCCCCCAGGATCAGTGCGGTCCGCCCGGACCGGCCGCCTAATGCTCGGATCGCTGCCTTGAGTGAGGCAGGATTGGCATTGTACGTGTCGTCAATAAGGCAGGCACCGCGGGCACCGGCACGCACCTGCAACCTTCCGGGCTGGGCTCGAGCCAACTCGAGCCCAGCCCGAATAGCAGACTCCCCACAGCCACAGGCCCAGGCAACACTGGCCGCAGCAAGAGCATTTAAGGCATTGTGCCGTCCCAGCAAGTTAAGCCGTATCCCGAATGATTCGTCTGGCAAATGTAATTCGATCAGCTGGGCATCACCTTCAGTCGTGACTTCGCCACAGACTCGGGCCCGACTGTTAACACCGAAAGTAATGGTTTGAAGGGACTGGGTCCGCCCAACCCAGTAAGCGGCAAAACGATCGTCGGCATTAATAATGGCGGTACTGCCGTGCGCCATGCCGTGAAAAATCTCTGCCTTGGCTCGAGCCACCCCGGCAAGATCACCTAGCCCCTCAAGATGGGCCGAGGCTGCATTGGTAATCAAGGCTACCGTCGGTTGTGCAATTCTTGAGAGGTAATCAATCTCCCCGGGGCTATTCATACCCATTTCAACCACAGCAAAACGGTGCTCCGGACGCAGGCCCAGCAGGGTCAGGGGCAAACCGATGTGGTTGTTGAAATTACCGGGGCTGGCGTGCACAGCCCCGGTATGAGCCAGTATCGAAGCGATCATTTCCTTAACCGTGGTCTTGCCGTTGCTGCCTGTCACGCCAATCACGGGAATATCGAAACGGTTACGCCAAAAGGCGGCCAGCTGGCCCAGCGCTTCGGTGGTGTTTTCCACTATAAGGCCGGGTAAAGGAGCACAATCGGATTGGGTAGAAAGAATCGCTGCCGCGCCGGCATTGTGCGCCTCACAGATAAAGTTATGCCCTTTAAAGTGCGCGCCATCAAGCGCAACAAAAAGGGCTCCTGGCTGAAGCGACCGTGTATCGGTTGAGACCGACGTGAACTTCGTATCCTCGCCTGTCAGCTGCCCGTTAATGACTGGCGCAATCTCTTTCAGGCTTAGCATGGCATCTCTCCCAGTATTTGTTCTGCAACGTTTTGATCTTTGAAAGGCACAGTTTCGCCGCTGGTGATCTGATGAGTCTCATGGCCCTTGCCAGCGATCAGAATCAGATCGCCCACCGATGCATGGCTGATGGCATACGCGATCGCTTCATAACGGTCCGAAATCGTTGCCTCGGCAGGCCTGGCCAAACCCCCCGCGATATCCAGAAGAATCTGACGGGGATCTTCGTCACGCGGGTTATCACTGGTCAGCACCACCCGATCAGCCAGACGGGAAGCGCACTCCCCCATGGGCGCACGCTTACCCTGGTCACGGTCTCCACCACACCCAAAGACACACCACAACTGTCCGTCGGTGTAATGTCGAAGTGACCGCAATATCTGTGACAGCGCCTCGGGGGTATGAGCGTAATCCACCACCACCGTCGGCCGGGCACCGGTGGAACCACGACAGAATTCCATGCGTCCGATAACCGGCACGAGTTCCATCATCGCTTCGCTGATTTCATCAGGCCGATAATCCAGTGCCAGCAGTGTGGTGACCACTGCTACTAGATTGCTGACATTGAAACGACCCCGCAAAGTCGATTCGAAAGTGATTTCACCGGCCGGGCTTGTCAGTTGCAGAGTTATCCCATCCCTATGAACATCCGTCAGATGAGGATAGACATCTGCCCGGGCATCCTCCCCAAATGTCCACAACTGCGCTGATAGATCCGAGCCCGCAAAACGTTCCCCGATGGGGTCGGCCACGTTGATAATGGCACTTTGCAGTTCACGGCGCTGAAACAGCAATAGCTTGGTCTGAGCATAACTTTCCATACTCGCGTGGTAGTCAAGGTGATCCCGGCTGAGATTGGTAAACAGTGCGGCATTAAACTCGACCCCTTCAATACGGCCCTGCTCCAATGCGTGTGACGATACCTCCAGGCAAACACTGTCTGCACCCTGGGCCACCAGAGTCGCCAACCTTGACTGCAGCATGACCGGATCAGGGGTGGTCAGTTCGGTACTATGCAAGGCATTCATAAAACCCCAGCCCGGCGTTCCAATAAACCCGCTGCGCCGGCCCAGCAGATCCAGCGCCTGTGCCAACAATGAGGCACAGGTGGTTTTCCCGTTGGTTCCAGTGACTCCGATGGCGCACAACGTCTGGGATGGCAAACCGAAAAAGCGGCTGGCTATATGACCGATCTGGTTTTGCAGATCATCGACTGGGTAACAACGCTGTACAGGGTCCAACCCGGACCAGCCCTGGCTTTCAACCAACACCGCCTGGGCACCCGACTCCAAGGCCTGGTGGGTAAAATCACGTCCGTCACTGTCGCATCCGGGAATACCGAAAAATAGGCTCCCCGAAGATGCCGCTCGACTATCCAGCGTGAGGCTTGAGATGGGCAGGGCCGCCTGGTACGGCTCAAGTGCCACAATGCCCTCGACCAGTTCGCCCAGGGGTCGCTCAGTATGAGATACCCGAGCGTTCATGCGCCGGGGGCTCCCTGCCTGGTATGCGCCACGATTGTGACACCCGAATCCACGCCGGCATCCGGCCGAACACCATGTATACGTAGCGCATCAGCCATGATCCGTGCGAATGCGGGAGCCGCCACTTCACCACCGAAATGTCTGCCTTGTGGCTCATCTACCATAACGGCCAGAACAAAGCGCGGTGCGGATGCGGGGGCAAAACCGACAAACAGGGCCTGGTAGCGGCTCTCTTCATAACCACCCTCAGGACTGATCTTGTGCACCGTCCCCGTCTTGCCCGCGACCCGATATGCCGGGATCGCGGCCCGTCGTGCGGTGCCCTCGGCACTCACGACCTTCTCCAGTAGAACATTGATCTGCCGGGTGATGTGCTCAGGCAGAACACGCTGGCCGTTGACGGGCCCGGACTGGTGTTTGAGGGTGACCGGGCGCAAAATGCCGCCGGACGCTAGCACGCTGTAGGCGCGGGCCAACTGCACTGGTGTCGAGGACAGGCCGTAACCAAATGACAAGGTGGCGTGCTCAATAGGACGCCAGCGGTCACGCTTAAGCAGGCGACCGCCCTGCTCACCGGGCAGTTCAATCCCCGTCGTCTGGCCAAACCCCACCTTCGCCAGAACCCCATGTAATTCTTCAGGCGCCAACTCCATGGCAATTTTCGCTGTACCGACATTGCTCGACTTAATCAACACACGCGAGAGGGTGAGTTCCCCGTAGTCATGCACATCCCGTATCGGGTGGCGCCCTACGTAGTGAATGCCTGGGCTGGTCGAAACCGGGGTTTCCAGCGAAAAACGCCCACTGGCCAGTGCCATCGACAGGGTGAACGGCTTGACCGTCGAACCCGGCTCAAACACATCGGTTACCGAACGGTTCCGGAATCTCTCCCCTGTCCGGTCAGTACGATTATTCGGGTTGAAATCTGGCACATTAACCATCGCCAACACTTCCCCGGTCTGCACATCCAACATCACGGCTGAGGCCCCGGCAGCATGAGTTTCGCGCGCCGTCTGAGCCAGATGACGTTGCGCCGAAACCTGAATACGCAGATCCAGACTTAACTTCAGGTCGTGACCGTGGTACACCGGTTGTACGCTTTCGATATCCTCGACCACGCGCCCTTTGCGATCACGCAATACCCGCTTGCGGCCCTCTATACCGGCAAGATGATTATCGAACGCCCGCTCTATTCCCTCCTGCCCCCTATCATCCACATCGGTAAATCCCAGAACATGGCTGGTGATGGGTCCGGCAGGGTAATAACGGCCGTATTCCCGTAAAGACGCCACACCGGGAATACCCAGATCTTCTATCCGCGTTGCCTCCGCAGGTGGCAGATGCCGACGCAGATAGACAAACTCGCGATCCTGATAACGGTCCAGCAAACTGCCCACCTGATTGATGCTCATACCCAGCGCATCGGCAAGGCGTGGCCAGTCACCTGCCGCCTGGAACAGCGTGGGGGGATGCGCCCAGACAGCATCCAGCGGTGTGCTGACCGCCAGAACATCACCATTACGGTCAATAATGCGTCCTCTGGCAGGTGTCACTGCAATGCTACGCAACTGCCGGGCGGCCCCTTCTGACTGAAGCCGGGAACTGTCGAGTATCTGCACCTGGAAAGCACGCCCGGTCAGCACTGCCATGCCCAGACCCACTAGAGCCAGCACCATCCACTGTCGGGCACGATAGAAGCCGTTGGGGCGGGTCGAGTGGCGTGTTGATTTCATTGGGCCACCTCCAGTTGCACGACGACGATATCAGTGGGTCCCGGGGTAACCATCCCGAGTTCCTGTCGGGCTGCCTGTTCCACCAGGCTATGCCTTGCCCAGGTCGCCTGCTCCAGTTGCAAACGACCCCACTCATCATTCAGTCGATCGCGCAACTTCTCCGCTGCCCGGACCTCAAGAAACTCGAGCCGATTCTGATGGCGGACCACCACAACCGACAGCGCCGATACCAGTGCAATCAGGCTGAGAAAGCCGGCCCACTTCATGTTTGCGCCTGGGGCGACTTCTCAGCCCAGCGCAGGATCGCGCTACGGGCCCTGGGGTTCACCTCGACCTCGTGCGCCCCGGGCCGGGTGGGCTTGTGCAGGTGTGTCACAGCAGGGTGCAGTTGGTTCTGAGTTACGGGCAAATCAGGCGGGAAAGGATCACCCTTAGCGGCCTGACGCAAAAATCGCTTAACCCGACGGTCTTCCAGTGAGTGAAAGCTGATCACCACTAGCCGCCCGCCCGGTTCCAACATATCAAGCGCCTGGGGCAGTACTGCGTCTAGTTGCGCAAGTTCCTGATTGATATGCATACGCAGCGCCTGGAAAGTGCGGGTGGCCGGGTGCTTGCCGGGCTCGCGCGTTGGCACACAGTCACTGACGAGGCGGGCCAGTTCGGCGGTCGTGGTTAAGGGTTGATCGTTGCGCGCATTGATCAGCGCCCGGGCGATACGTCGTGCGTAACGCTCTTCTCCCAGCGTTCGCAAAACGGTGACCAGATCCTGTTCGGCCACATCAGCCAGCCACTGTCTAGCGGATGCACCCGCTGTCGGATCCATGCGCATATCCAGCGGTCCATCCCGCATGAAACTAAAACCACGCGCCGGATCGTCCAGTTGCGGTGATGACACGCCCAGATCCAGGACAATCCCGGTTACCCGACCCGCCACTTTTGCCTCTCGCAATACCCCTGATAACTCGGAAAAAGGTGCTTGTATGACCGTAAGACGCGACTCCCCGGCAGCCCACTCCCTGGCGATAGCGCAGGCATCGGGATCTCGATCCAAAGCAAATACCTGCCCGTGGGGGCCAAGACAGTCCAAAAGTGCGCGGGTGTGGCCACCGCGACCGAAGGTCGCGTCTACCAGGATGCCCTCTGCGCTGGGGTTCAGTGCCTGCACAACCTCTGCTGTCATGACCGGGGCGTGGGCTGCGGCCAGCACGTTCCGGTTTTCCTTACAGCGAAAGAGATTCGAGCTCTACAGACAGGCGTTCCTCACCGGTCTGCACCGCAAGCCATTCATCGCATCTCTCCTTCCATCGGGATTCATCCCACACCTCAAACTTGTTACCCTGGCCAATCAGCACGATATGCTTCTCCAACGCTGCGAACTCGCGCAGCGGAGCCGGTATCCGTACCCGACTGGCCGTGTCGAGCTCACAGTCAGTGGCGTAACCAATAAGAAACCGTTTCAGTGCCTGGGCCGCAGGATCAAAACTGGGCAGATCGACTACCTTCTGTTCGACACGCTCCCATTCATCCTGCGGGTAAAGCCACAGGCATCTCTCCCGGGTATTGTTCACTGTGAGCACCAGTCGTCCGCCACAACGCTGCGCCAAAGGTTCACGGTGTACCGTGGGCACGGCAAAGCGGCCCTTGGTATCAAGATTGAGCGTGTTGGCTCCTCTGAACATCTCGCTACCTATCTCCCAAATCCCCGTGGGTTTTCAGACCCGCCTTCGTCGACGGGCCAAGACCCTATTTCGGTGTCCTCGTACGCCTGGGCAGAAAAAGAAATCCCGGCCCCGCTAAGGGCCGGGTAATCACCAAAGGAGGATGAGGATTGGGGTGGATTAGCCGCCACCCACGGCATCACAAAAGAAACCTGTCCTTGCGGTTCTGGCCACCTGGGCAAATGCTGTTCATGGCACTTTTTTACCCACATTTTCTGATCCCGTATTACATTTTTTCCCACAAAATCCCACTGAGCGACACTATAGGGATCAAAGCGGGAAACTGTCAACCCTCAATTGCCTGAAAAAACAGCGTTTTTAGGCGATCTAAGAGATGTCAACGGGAGCAAAAACAGGATAAAACCAGGTGTCCTGCCCGTAAGAATCGAAGAGAAAAATGCTACTAACTTAAAGTATTCTGTGGATAACTTTTATAAGAAACTAATTTATTTGAGAAAATGGAGTCGGCCTGTAAGCCGGGTTCTGTCGAGGACAACCATTCATCTGGAGCGCCCGTCACCGCGCGCTTCAAGCGACCTACCCGGATCCGACGCGGGCCGCGCCAAAGGATCCCTATTTGGTCTTGCTCCGGGTGGGGTTTACCCTGCCATTCGCGTTACCGCGAACGCGGTGCGCTCTTACCGCACCTTTTCACCCTTACCCGCGGATGACCTGAGGCCAAACCGCTGGCGGTATGTTTTCTGTGGCACTTTCCGTCGGCTCGCGCCGCCCAGACGTTATCTGGCACCCTGCCCTAAGGAGCCCGGACTTTCCTCCACCCCGTACCGTCCATAACCCTAAAGGGTCAAGAACAGACACCGAGGCCGCGGTTGCCCGGCCGACTCCAAGGCGAAACTTAAGCCCAGCGCCCCGTGAATGCAAGTCGAGTTGAATTTCACTGCCGGTGAGTACCCGCGCGTTGCAGAATCCTTTTGTAGTATGCATTCTTACGCCCCCCGGTGAGGCGGGCTGCAACCTCGCTGGCTACCCGCGGTGGCAACACGTCAGCAAGCTGGTCAAGCAGTAGTGCTTCATCGATCTCGGCACTGACCGGGGCCTTTTCAACGCCCCCCACCACGACAACCATCTCACCCCGACACTCATCCGGCTCGCTATGCAAGATCGCAGCCACCTGGGCTGCTGACCCACGCCGCACCGACTCAAAACGCTTAGTCAGTTCACGGCACAGTGCGAGCGGGCGATCAGCGCCAAAGATCATCGACACATCATCAATCGTGTCACGGATACGCCGTGGTGACTCGAAGAGAACCAATGTTCGGGTGTCGTGTGAAAGTGTCTCCAGGCGAGCACGCCGAGCAGTGGCCCGTCCCGGGAGGAACCCTTCGAATACAAAACGATCTGTCGGTAAACCCGAAACTGACAGTGCGGCTGTTACGGCGCTCGGTCCCGGTATCGTAAACACATTCAGGCCCTGCTCACGCGCTGTGCTGACCAAGCGGTACCCGGGGTCACTGATCAGTGGAGTGCCCGCGTCACTGACCAGTGCCACCTGTGCGCCCTCGTGCAACATCCGCAGCACACTAGGGATCTGGCGAGTTTCGTTATGCTCGTGCAGGGCCATCAGGCGTGGCCGGGCAATGCCCAGATGATCCAGAAGAATCCGGGTGTGGCGGGTATCCTCAGCTGCAATCACGCTGGCCTGTGCGAGGGTTTGGGCCGCCCGAATGGTTATGTCCTCAAGGTTGCCGATCGGGGTCGCAACTACGTACAGCGCGCCCCCTTGCGCCGTGCGCGTTTCACTTGCGGTCACTTTGTCTGCCTCGCGGGTAAATTGTCTGCTGCCTGTCGATCATGCAAGGAATTCAAGTGTATCCGCTATACTGAAGTCATGCCCCTGCCCCCTGCCGTTGGGTCGGTACTCGCCCTGATATCGGCACTCGCCGTGACACTGACTACCGGCTGTGCCAGCCCGGGCGCCTTAACCAGGACCGATTCCCAGACCAATCCCAACACGGCAAGCTCTGGCACAGCATCCCAAAACCTGCCTGCGGCCATTCCCGCCCCCAGCGGGCACGACCTGGCAGAGCTCGAACCGGGGACATCCGCCTGGGATTTCCTGCAGCGGGCGTTAGTATCGACGCAGCTCGAAGCCGATACCCTCTTCCTTGCCGCAGCAAAAAAATTTCTTGAATCCGGTTTCAGTGCCCCGGCGCGCATTGTCCTTAACAGGGTATCAGATAGTACGCCAGAGACCTGGACTAGCCGACAGTACCAATTACTGCGCAGCGCCCTGGCCCTGGCCGAACAACGACCGAAACGGTCATGGCAACTGCTCGTGGACCTGGATCACAAGGCACTGGATCCACTACAACAGGCGCTGATGTGGGAACTGCAGCTGCGCGCCCTTTTTGCCGCTAACGAAATTCCCCAGGCACTCGCCTTCCTCAGAGTCCCTTCATCCGAAGGCACCCCTGCGGGTCAGACCCAGTCTTTCTATCACCTGGCTTTCTCTCAGTTAACACGGTTACATCGCGACACGCTGGAAGAACTGGGTGCCGATGCAACGTTGACCCCCCAGGATCAGGCCTGGGTCAGCCTGGCCGTGCTTCATGCCCGGCAAGGTTGGAACGATTATCAGTTGCGCGAAGCGCTGACCGGCTGGACCTTGCAGCACCCAGGCCACCCAGCGACCAGCATCGCGATCGAATTACGCCCTCAACATTGCCCCATTGATCAGGTGGCTTTGCTGCTGCCGTTGAGCTCCAGTTACCGGGAAGCGGCCCTTGCGTTTCATGATGGCTTTATGAGTCTGCACCAGATTGACAGCGATCCAGCCAAGCCCATCGTTCGGGTCTATGACTTCGGTGAACAGATTGCACTGGTGCCCACCTACTATGATCAAGCGCTTAAAGAGGGCGCCCAAAAGGTGGTCGGCCCGCTGGGGCGAAAAGCCGTCGCGGCATTGGCGAATCATCAGCGCTTTCCTGTTCCAACCCTGTTGCTGGGGTCAGGTGAGTTCGAGGCTCGCCCAGGCGCTTTCATTCTGGATCTGTCACGTCAACGCGAAGCCCGAACGCTGGCAGTTCATGCCCGCAGGCGGGGGCTACGTCGCGCCCTGATTCTGCACAGCGCAGATGGGCGTAGCGAACGAGCTGCCCGGTCCGGGGCAACCGCGTGGGCGCAACACGGCGGAATTATTCTGGATACCACTGTGATTCCAACAGGTATAAACGACTATTCCGGTGTCCTGGGCAATCTGCTGGGACTGGACGAAAGTGCGCAACGGGCCCAGAGGCTGCAGGGACTGCTGGGTGGCAGTACCCAATTGCACTCGGTACCCCGAAGAAGGCAGGACTTTGACGTTATCTTGCTGTTTACCGATCAACCCACAGCCCGACTGCTCAAACCACAGATCGATTTCCACCGGGCGGGCTCCATCCCGATCTATTCGTTGAATACCATCTACAACGGCAAACCGGACCCCGCAGTTGATCTTGATCTCGAAGGTATCGTGTTTTCGGATATGCCCTGGCTCGTGCGCAGTGGCGGCCGCTTTGACCGGACGGGTGGTGACTTTCCATTAAATGCGCCTTACCGGCATTTGGCTACGGACCGGTTGTTCGCCCTGGGCATGGATGCCTATAGGCTGAGTTGCCTATCATCACAGGGGCAACTACCAGCACGACAGACCTGGGCGGGAGCCAGCGGCTTACTCACGCTACAGCCTGACGGTCAGATTCACCGGCTGGCGGACTGGGTGCACTTTCGCGATGGGACGCCCCGGGCGCTGGAATCACCCCTGAGCCCAATGCAGCATTGACCAGCGCGTTGACAACAAAACGTCACTGGTCGGAAGACTTGGCCCTGGAATACCTGGTCTCCCGGGGGTTGCGACTGGTCTGCCGTAACTACCGCACCCGGCGGGGTGAGATTGATCTGGTGATGCGCGATATGGGGAGCCTGATATTCGTTGAAGTCCGCTACAGATCGAGCACCGCTTACGGTCGACCTGAAGAAACTGTGGGCCTGAAAAAACAGGGTCGACTGCGACTGGCTGCACGGCATTTTCTCGCGCATCACCCTGAATGCGCCTTGGACCCATGCCGTTTCGATATTCTTGCCATTACCGGCCATGGTCCAGACAAAACCTCGCGGTGGATACCCAATGCCTTTTAGTCAATCAACTCGATAGTGGCGATAACCCCATGATCCACCCCGGCGCATGATTAACACGCTGGTTGCACCAGGCGCGCACTCACGCTACCGTGCAGTCCTGTTAATGATGGTGATCACAAACCGGAGCCGCCGTAACGGTATATAAAGATGGAACAGGACATCCGTGACCAGTTCAGCGCCAGCGCGCAGACAGCCCTGGCGAGCGGCGAACTTCTGGCAGGCGACATCGCCCGGGCCAGTCGGGGGATCATTGGAACAATAGAAAGCGGTGGTAAGGTGCTGCTGTGCGGTAATGGTGGATCAGCCAGTGATGCGCTGCATTTCAGTGCTGAACTGCTGGTGCGCTTTGAAAGAGAGCGCCGAGCACTACCAGCGGTTGCACTGACTGGCGACACCGCCACATTGACCGCAATTGGAAACGATTACGACTTCGCCCAGGTTTTCTCAAGGCAGGTCGAGGCCCTGGCCAACGAGGGTGATCACCTGGTGGTGATCACCACATCAGGTAACTCGGTCAACATCCTTGAGGCGGCACGAGCTGCCCAGCGACGCGGCGGCATCACCATTACCGCCTTCACCGGAGGTGATGGAGGCAAACTGGCTTCCTTTCTGGGTGCTGAGGATATTGAACTGCGGGTGCCTTCTGACAATACCGCACGAATCCAGGAGGTGCACGCTATAATCATTCACTGCCTGTGTCGATTGATCGATAATCACTTCTGCGGATAATTTTCATGATCCACTCTCATCACGCCATCATTCCCAAACCTTTCAGGCATACTTTCCTAGCATTGCTGATTGCCCTTCTCGTCAGTGGCTGCGGCATCATGGTGGCGACCACGGCTGCCGTGATTGCGGTCGATGTGGTACGAGACCGCCGCGGTGCCGGCGTCTATTGGGACGATAACAAAATGGAGTTTAGTATCGGCAAAGCGATCGGGAATCAGAAACAAATCCAGAATGAGAACGTGAGCGTGACGGTGTTCAACGGAATTGTGTTGCTGACGGGTGAAGTGCCGGACCAGAGAGACATCAACGCCACTCTTGATATCGCCAAAGCCCACGAAGGTGCACGACAGGTCATCAACCGACTGGAACTGGCTGGCAAGACCAATCTCACCAGTCGTGCGAATGACGGTTGGATCACCGCCCGGGTCAAGACTGCGATGGCCACGTCTGGGGCGCTCGATCCTACCCGGGTCAAAGTCGTCACTGAGCGGGCGAATGTTTACTTAATGGGTTTGGTAACCCATGAAGAAGCAGACGCAGCGGTCAATATCACCCGCTCGGTGCCCGGAGTCGTTCGCGTGATCAAAGTATTCGAATACCTCTGAGACCGGCCTGCTGTCTTCTGGGGTGAACAGCGCCCAAAAAATCTTCCGCAACGCCAAGGCTCTTGAGCAAGAGGTGAGCTGCACCGCCAGGCCATTGGTCTTTACCAACGGCTGCTTCGATATCCTGCACCGCGGGCACGTAGCCTACCTGGAGGAAGCTGCCGGACTGGGTGCAACGCTGCTGGTAGCCCTGAATACCGATCACTCGATACACCAGTTGAACAAGGGTTCAAACCGACCGGTTAACCCGCTAGAGGACCGTATGGCGCTCGTGGCCGCACTCGCGTGTGTCGATCTGGTAACGGCCTTTGATGAAGCAACGCCACTGGAACTCATTCGCCGACTCCTGCCGGATCACCTGGTCAAAGGGGGCGATTGGCACCCGGAGGCGATTGTGGGAGCAGATCTTGTCACTGAGGCAGGCGGCAACGTCCACAGCCTGCCTTTTGAGTACGAGCGTTCAACCACGGAACTGATTAACCGACTGCGTGGTCCGCAACGATCCTGAATTAGAAATCTCAACTGTGTCTACAGTCTGCCTAGGCTGGCTCTAACAGAGGCTCCAGTTCGGACAATGCTTGCTGGTAAACGGTGCGCTTGAACCGTACCACCTGCCGCGGCGGCAGCCAGTAATCAACCCACTGCCAGTAATCAAACTCGGGCGCATCACTGTGGTCCAGGCAGATCTGGTCATCCGCCACAAGCATCCGCATTAAAAACCAGACCTGCTTTTGACCTCGGAAAGTAGTCCTGCGCGAACGCAACTTGCCCGGCACATCGTAACGCAGCCAATGACGTGTCCGGCCGACCACCTCTACATTCTGTGGTCTTAGCCCAACCTCTTCGAATAGTTCCCGATAGGCCGCCTGCTCAACAGTCTCGCCCTGTTCGATACCCCCCTGGGGGAACTGCCAGCCATCGTGGCGTGCCCGCCGTGCCCACAGCACCTGCCCTTTGCCATTGAACAGCACAATGCCCACATTCGGTCTATAGCCGTCAGCGTCAGACACAATCTGTAAGTCTTCCCACATGAATTGTTAACCCGGATGGGTTTAGCAGTGTACCAACAAGGATTCTTTCATGTTTTCTGCCACCCAGACAACGCATACGGCGCCAACTGTGATCGCGGTGTGCCTGGCCATCAGCCTCCCTCTTGCGATGAATCCGGCTGTAGCGCCTGATAACGGTGGCAAAAGAGGTTTTCGAGTTGGTCGATAGTGGCATCAGCTGTGATCCCCTGCAACACATGCCGGGCCATCAAAGAAGACGCCTCATTGAGCAACCTGTTACGATCAAGCATGGGGTAAGAATGTGACAAACGCCGGATCGCGCTGACTACGCTTTCGTTGTCGGGTCGGGGAATCACGACCACCTCGGACTCGGGGGGCACCTCTGGCGACGGCTGGCACGACAAGAGGTGCTCGGCGAAATCCAGCAGGTTGGCGCGGTGTTCAACGGTCAGTTGGTCAAGCAGGGTCTGCAAGCGCTTTTGTTGCGAATCCACTATGGTCTACCGGTTGCCAATGGGCTAGCCTACTGGCGGTCGCACTGGCTTACTTAACTGTCTGCTTGGCTACACAATGCGTTTCAGTGAAATCCAGAAACTCATCCATTGCCCGCAGACGGAACTTCTGGCGCTGGTAAACAATCGAAAAGGGTCTTGTCAGCGGTGGATCGAGACTGACCTTGGCCAACATTTTCAGTTCCAGTTCTTTGTCCAGAGTTGCAATCGAGAGGATCGAAATACCCAGGCCAGCTGCAACGGCACTTTTGATTGATTCCGGGCTACCAAATTCCATGGTCAGATTGAGCTCTGAAATATCGTGACCGGCGTGACTGAGATAGTCGACAATGACTTCTCGCGTTCCAGATCCTTCTTCTCGGCTGATAAAAGGATATTCAAGAACTTGTGAAATACCGACAACTGATGAGCCGGTCAGCGGATGTTCCGGCGGGGTAACGATAACCAGCTCATCGTCCCAGCATACCCGGGATATCAGATTCTTATTGCTTACCGGCCCCTCGACAATCCCGATGTCGATTTCGTTATTCTCGACCATATGGATGATGCCTTCGGTATTGGCAACGTGCAGGCGAACCGCGACATCAGGAAACTTCGCCTGATATTCACCCAGAATGCTCGGAATTACGTATTCACCGATGGTGGTACTGGCTCCCAGCACTAACGGTCCCAGCACGTCGCCGGTCAGTTTGCGCACTTCATTGTCCATCTCGCTATATAGTGAGATGACCTGGTCTGCATAGGTCTTAACCAGCTCCCCGGCCGTGGTCAGGCTTATGCGGTTGTGGGTCCGGTCGAACAGGCGGGTGTTAAAGTAATCCTCCAACTGGCGAATCTGAAAAGTGACCGCCGGCTGGGTCATGTGTAATGCCTCGGCCGCCTTGGTGAAACTCAGTAGGCGCGCCACCGTGGTAAACACCTGCAATCGTCTATCGGCCATCGTGTGGACACCTCACTTCAGTGGGAGCCGGTTATCCCGGTTTCCTGATCCGAACGCACACCCTGAGGCGAGCACACGCTTTTATAAGGTAATTTTATGGCGTCCCGGCCAGAATTGATAGCGATGGCATCGGGCCTACGAATACATAGTAAAGACAGGCTTTGGCATGAACAAAGTCCTTAGCGTGATCACCGGAACGGCCTTTAGAACACGCGCCATTTATCCGGCAGGACACCCGTGATCAGGATCGCACCTCTTTATCAACCGTTAGAAAATCGTTATACGTTGGCCAATCGCCCCACTGTCAGGCATCACGAACGCCCGTGTCCAACACGAAACGACGAAAGGCCTTTGCTGTTACCGACAACCGCTTGCCCCGACGGTGCGCAATGTACCAGCGACGCATGATCGGCAGACCCTGTACCTTAAGTGCAACCAGCCGCTTGAGCGTAAGTTCCTGCTCGACAGTATGGGCCGACACGATCGCCAGCCCCAGGCCCGCCTCGACACCCTGTTTGACCGCCTCGTTACCCGTAAGTTCCATGCCTTTTCGATACTCAAAACTTTGCTCAGAAAAAAACCGTTCCATGGCAGCCCGGGTGCCTGATCCGGACTCTCGAACCAGAAAATGCTCCTGGGCAAGATCGGCCAGCGTGATCTCGCGCTGCTTCACCATAGGATGGTCCGGAGCCGCTATCATGATCAGCGGGTTATCCATAAAGGACTCAGAAACCAGATCCATATCCACCGGGGGCTTACCCATCAGTACCAGATCGGGGATGTTGTCCTCGAGCCGGCTCAGGAGTGATTCACGATTGGTGACATCTAGAAAGATTTCTACAGCTGGATGCTCACGGGCAAACGTCGCCAGCAACTGAGTCGCGAAGTAGTTGACAGTTGAAGCAATAGCGATCCGCAAACGCCCTGAGTCTACACCGCGAAGGTCGTTCATCTCCTCGGCAGCGCTGGCCAGATGCTGCATGATGGTCCGGGCATGCACCAACATGACATCCCCTGCCTGCGTCAGGTAAATCTTCTTACCCATCTGCTCAAACAGCGGCAACCCGACCGACCCTTCAAGTTGTTTGACCTGCATCGAGACTGCGGGCTGAGTCAAATGCAACTCTTCTGCCGCCCGGGTATAACTCAGGCGTCGAGCCACCGCCTCAAAAACCTGTAACTGCCTGATCGTAATGTGCATAGACCCTTCGCCGGGGCTTGTGTGCCCATGTCGCCCATCTACTAAAAGGTAAGGATAAGTATAACCTTATTTATAAAATAAAATAAATTTGCTTAAACTGATGCTCCATCTCCCTTATAGTCAATGGCACTCATTCTTTTTTACCTGTTGCTAAACGCTTTTTCAGATGGCGCAGGGGAGAAACGCTTATGTCCACTCGACACCCCGTGATTGCCGTGACCGGCTCCTCCGGTGCCGGCACCAGCACCGTCAAGACTGCGCTAGAGCATATCTTTCTGCGCGAAAGTCTTAGATCCTGCGTTGTCGAGGGCGACAGTTTCCATAGATATGATCGCTACCAGATGCGAGAGGAAGTAGCCAAGGCCCAGGCTGCCGGCAGCAACCTGAGTCACTTCGGCCCTGATGGTAACCACTTCGATAAGCTCGAAACACTTTTCCGGAATTACAGCGAGAACGGCTCCGGGAAGATTCGTTACTACCTGCATAACGAAGAGGAAGCGGCACCCTACAAGCAGAAACCCGGAACCTTCACCCCTTGGGAAGATACCAACGAGAACACCGACATGCTCTTTTACGAGGGCCTGCACGGTGGCGTAGTGAACGGCAAAATCAATATCGCCCAACACGTAGACCTGCTGGTCGGTGTCGTGCCAATCGTGAACCTGGAATGGATCCAAAAGATTCACCGTGACACCGAAAGCCGCGGCTACGAACCACAAGCCGTAACCGAAACCATCCTGAGACGTATGTACGACTACGTACACTACATCGCGCCTCAATTCTCCCGCACCGACATCAACTTCCAGCGGGTGCCCACGGTCGATACCTCAAACCCGTTTATCGCACGTGATATTCCGACACCCGATGAGAGTTTCGTGGTAATCCGGTTTCGCGATCCGACGAAATTTGGAATCGATTTCCCCTACCTGTTGGCGATGCTGCACGACTCTTTCATTTCACGCCGCAACACAATCGTGGTTCCCGGCGGAAAAATGGGTCTGGCGATGGAAATCATCCTATCGCCTATTGTCGATTCGATGATGGAGAACAAAAGAGGCCTGGAACGNAGCGCCCGACGCACGGATTACTGAGTCGCTGCNTCAAAACGCCGTGCAGCTTCGCCGCTATCGAGCACAGAACGCACCTTCGCTGAGGCTGTTGTGGGGTCNGTCTCCCGGCCGAGTTGCGACAAGCACAGCGCCGCTGCATAAACGAGGCTGTCCCGGGTCGGGCCATGGACGCCAGCTAATGCCTGTACCCCAGCTTCTGTCGCCGAAGCCGCCAGCGTGTCAGCATCCCACGTCATCATGATATCGCCATCCCCACGGCGGGCAGAGGCTGCCGACGGAATCGGCACGCTGCGCACTGCTGCATGAATCCCGTAATCCGCAGGCTCCAACCGCACTTCACGATCCGGCTCGACATCCTGGCAGGAAAAAAGTTTCGAGGGCTGGTTAAGTGAGGGAGTAACCCCGCCTTCGACCCCACGCACAATGATGGCCGAGGCGTAACCCGATTCTCGGGCGAGCGCCGCATAGACCGGCGGATACGGCTTGTGCACATACCCGGTTAAAAGATGAGTCCGGCTGGTACCCCGCACAGGCCCCAGCAGCACTTCCAGAGTTGTCAGGCAGGGTCTTTTGACAATGCGGGTACGCAACTCTGCCAGATCATGAAGCGGCGGACAGGAAAAACGCTGATCCACGTAGGCCCAACCGATCGCGGGATCCGCCAGTTGCTCTGCTGCCTGTGACGGCGTGAGGTCGACTGCAACACCAGCACCGCGCAGCACCTTACAGTGAGTTGCACCAAACTTAGGGCCGATCGATTCGGCACCATTGCTCACCGTAGCGACACCGCATGCAGCGAGCACAGCAGGCAGAAAAGGTGCCGCCGGCAATCCGCGGGTAAAGCCGTCGAAGGGATCGGACAGATCAAGCACTTCGTCCACCGATGTACGGGCCTGATGAGCATGCGCCAGTAGCGCATCAAGTACCCCCTGGTATTCCGCCATCGTTTCGCGCTTCATCCGCAGCGCAATCAGGAAGATTCCTGCCTGCACGGGATCAGCGCCAGACAAGATCTCAGTCATGGCGCTATACGCTTCCTCACGGGAGAGGTCCTTGCTGAGTTGCGGACCGGTGGCAATTTTCTGGAGATATTGGCGCATGTTCTTAATACCAAACGTTATCGGGATTACAGTTTGATGTCCTGATCTGTCATTGAGCAAAGCGTAGTCTATGTCGGGCGTACGGGCTGCTCCATACCCAATTGGGTAGTGTTATCAGACAGCTCAACTGCTACCCTTTGCAACCCATAAGGTCACATTTCAGCCATACCTCTCGCCCATTATGAATGACACCCAAGATGCGGCAATGCAGTTGGCCAGCGGCATTGCCGCTTTTGAAGCCAAACATTTCTCCCAGGCCATGAAGTTGCTCAGCCCGTTGGCTGAGACAGGCACCGCCGAGGCGCAATATCGCGCAGCCATTATGTTTCAGAACGGTCTTGGCCTGGTCCGCAACGAACTGCTGGCCTATCAGTGGATGAAGCGTGCTGCTGCGCAGCAATATGGCCCTGCCTTACACGGCCTGGGCTTCATGTACATGGACGGGGACTGCGTTGAGCAGGATGATGCTCGTGCGGTGAAGTGGTTCGAGGCTGCGGCAGACCAGGGGCTGGCCGGCGCCATGGTAGCGTTAGCACAGATGCTGGAGCAGGGGCGGGGGATTGAGCGTGACCTGACACGTGCCAAAATACTCTACAACAAGGCAGGCTTCTAGGCGGGGCTGTCAATTGAGTTGAATGCGCTCACCCCAGGGCACTTGCCCGGGGCCCTTGACTAACCACAGTACCGGGAACGGCGGCGCGCTGGGGGGAAACCGCCCCTGGGCGTCGGTAAAATAGACAAGCAACTCAGGGAGCGCGCCCTGGGTGCCGGCCCAGTCAAATACCGGCGAAAAATCTGTCCCACCACCACCGCTGATCCCCTCTGGTAGCGATAATGACTCCCAGGGCTCAAAAACCCATGGTGAATCGGGAGACAACTGGGCATCGCAGGCCAGGAGCGTAATTCGGGCAGACACCTGCCCTTTTAATGCATCAATTTCACTGACAAACTGAGTAATCTCCGGTGTACAGATCGAGCCGCTGGTATCCACCGCAACAAACACATCGATCGCGCTGCTCCGCAAAGAGGGCAGGATTGCGTCCCCTTCGCGAC
Source organism: Acidiferrobacteraceae bacterium (assembly GCA_002726415.1). Classification (GTDB taxonomy): domain Bacteria; phylum Pseudomonadota; class Gammaproteobacteria; order Arenicellales; family UBA868; genus UBA868. The sequence goes on from PBSU01000005.1 coordinate 20,071, forward strand.
GTGCCGGGCGTGCATAGTGAAAATCATCGCGTGCCTGCATGCTCATGTACCGCGCCAGCAGGCTCCGCCAGGGGATTGCCGGGGCCAACAACTCATCCACCATCCGGGCCAAAGAACCGCTGAGACGACCAGCCTGCCATGCCTGCTGTGCCGCACTGGCCAGGCGCTCACGCCATTGCTGCTCAAGGTGGGCTCGTTCTGTCGCGCTGAGCGGGTGCGGTGGCGATACCGGTCCCGCGGACACCTCCGAAGGGTCGACAGTACCCGGCGGGGATGAGTGCCGGCCCTGCTGATCAGCCGGATCACTATCATACAGATGTTTATCGTGAGGTTGCTGGTCGGCGGTGTCTTTCAGTAACGGGTAAATCTCCTCGGCACTCAAACCCGCGTAATCCGCCAGGTAGAGCACATCAGGCGGTGGTGACAGGCCGTCTTCGATCAACAATGGGTTGATCGCGAAATCACAGGCGATATCCCAGCGGTGCTGGTCGCGATGGCGGCGTCGGGCAAAGTGTGCCAGCGCGCAATGCAGTGCTTCATGGGCAAGCGCAAACTCGATCTGAGAGAGCGATAACCCCTCAAGATAGGCAGGGTTGAAATACAGTTTGCGGGCATCCGTCGCGGTAGTCGGACACCATGTTGCCTCGGTGACCTGCAAAGGCAGGCGCAATACCAGTGAACCCAGAAAGGGCCGATCAAGAATCAGGCGTGCCCGGGCAGCACTGACGCGTGAAGGGACAGTCTGGCCCTGCACGTTCTCATGGCGCATCCAGTCAATCCTGTGCCAGCATCACATCGGCCACATGTCTGGCCCAGCCCGGAAAACCCGGCACTGCAAAAATGTCACTCCCCACTGCCCGATGCAGGTCGGAGACCAACATGACGCCCATTTCCTTTTGTGGGAACCGGCCCGCGTAATCGAGCACCCGTGAGTACAGTGTCGGAGCATCATCCCCCTCACCTACCCGGGCAACCCGACCCACCAGCGCGGCAGCCACAGCGTACTGCAGATCAAGATCCTCGGGCACCGGGGCTTCCCCCCCTGCCAGAATCACATCGATATCAGGCAATTGATCAAGGTTGCGAATGAAAGCATGCAATTCAATACCCGCTGCCGGGCCGACGCAGGCCTGCAAGGCGCCGCTCAACAGTTCGTGCTCAGCGGAAAACTTCTGGAGAGCGCGGTGCGCAAACTCCCAGGAGCGCGGTGATGGAAACGCAACCGGACTATGGGCCGGATCAAAATCGAACAGCAAGTCTGGACGAAAGCGCAAAAATCCAATGATGCGCTCATCAAGCCCGACTCCATAAGCCCACAGGGCCCAGTCATCCAGATTGACATCAACCTCGTAATGACTGAAACGATTCGCCAGCGGTGCCGGCATGGTATAGGTGACACCCCGATCACCTTGCCGATTGCCGGCGGCAATAATCGCCCAGCCCGATGGCACCTCGTAATCACCCAGGCGTCTATCCAGTATCAACTGATACGCAGCGGCAGAAACGCTAGGGGGTGCCGAGGTAATCTCGTCCAGAAAGAGCACCCCTTGCGAACCATGGCGATCAGGATCAGGAAGCATTGCCGGTACAGCCCACTCAACACGCTCATTGACCCGGAACGGAATCCCCCGCAGGTCACTGGGTTCAAGTTGGGAGAGACGTACATCAATCAAAGGTAATACGTGCTCATTGGCGACCTGTGCTACCAACTGGGATTTTCCGACACCGGGCGGTCCCCAGAGCATCACCGGCGTGTGATTACCTGTACTGAGACTGGCTATTTCCGAACGAAGGACTCTAAGTAACTGAACTGGACGCATTGCACAAAACCCGATTTTCCTGTTTACCGCTTCAGCCTAAAGTCTATATCAGGATTGGCAAAAACGTTGCAATACTCACAAAGCAAAAGTCATTGGCCTGTATCGCTATCTGGGTATAGCCCCAAACTGAAGTAACGACCACAATGGAGGCTCCCGTAATAGACTCTGACCTATGGACACTCTGCCGATCTTTCTGAAAGTACGCGGCACACCCTGTCTGGTCGTAGGGGGCGGCCAGGTTGCCGCACGCAAGGTTGACCTGCTGCTGCGGGCCGGGGCGCAACTTACTGTTGTTGCACCAGAATTGGACGACACATTGCGAACCCATTGGGCGTCGGGCGCACTCGAGTGGATACAGGGGCGCTTTGACCCAGCGCAACTTGAGCAGGCCCTGATCGTGGTCGCTGCCACAAACGACCCGGACGTTAATAATGCCGTATCCCAGGCGGCACAGCAAAAACAGATTCCGGTGAATGTGGTAGACCAACCGCACCTATGCACCTTTACCGTACCGTCGATCGTTGACCGATCACCGATCATGATTGCTATCGGCACTGGGGGGACCTCGCCCGTGCTCGCCCGATTGCTCAGAGCGCGTCTGGAGACCTTGATTCCGGCGGCGTATGGCCGTCTGGCCAGTCTTGCCGGCCAGTTTCGCAGCCAGGTTAAGACCGCACTCGGTGGAACCGATACCCGGCGCGCCTTTTGGGAAGAAGTCTTTCAAGGTCGCGTTGCCGAACTGATCTTCGCCGGAAAAGAACGTCAGGCACGAAAAGAACTGGATCGCATGATCGAGACCTCGACTGACAGCCATTACCGACGCGGTGAGGTCTATCTGGTCGGTGCTGGTCCGGGTGATCCTGACCTGCTGACCTTTCGCGCCCTGCGCCTAATGCAACGGGCTGACGTAGTGCTGTACGACCGGCTGGTCGCCCCCGCTATCGTTGACCTGGTGCGTCGCGATGCACAGCGCATATTTGTAGGGAAAGAAAAATCCCATCATGTGGTGCCACAACGCGACATCAACCGACTGCTGCTGGAGCTGGCACGCCAGGGCAACCGGGTACTGCGCCTGAAAGGGGGAGATCCCTTCATTTTCGGTCGCGGTGGTGAGGAAATCGAGGATCTCGTATCCCATGATATCCCGTTTCAGGTGATACCCGGCATTACCGCGGCCGCAGGCTGCGCCTCCTATGCCGGGATCCCCCTGACCCACCGTGATCACGCACAAGCCTGCCTTTTTGTGACCGGTCATCTGAAAGACGGCAGCGTTGATCTCAACTGGGAATCTCTGTGCCAGCCGGAGCAGACTGTCGTCGTCTACATGGGACTGACAGGCCTGGAGATCATCTGCCGTGAGATGATCAACCATGGGCTCACCCCCGAGACCCCTGCAGCACTGATCCAACAGGGAACCACAGTGAACCAGAAGGTCATCAGCGGCACGCTCGGCACGCTGGCCGGAAAAGTGGCACAGGTGAAGGTCCAGGCACCAACGCTACTTATCGTAGGTAGTGTGGTACGACTTCATGATCAACTGGCATGGTTTGTACCTGAGGCGCTCTTAGAGGAGAAATCGGTGCTCAACGAACCTGGTCGGGGTACTAATGATGGCCTCTGAAGATCACCCGCTGAGCAAAGGCTCATGGCGGGACGCGGGAACGCTGGACGCCCTCCCAGCGGGCCAGATGCGCCGAATCGAGCTCGCAGGTCAGCAGATTCTGATCGCCAATGTAGCCGGTACCCTATTGGCTGTAGCCGATACCTGCACCCACGAAGATGCCTCGCTATCAATGGGGGCACTCGATGGAGAAAACGTGCGCTGCCCGCTGCATGGCAGCCGGTTCTGTCTTCGGGACGGCAGAGCCCTGGAAGAACCTGCTGAAATCGGCCTGGCCTGCTTTGCCGTTCGCGTCAATCAGAATCAGTTGCAACTGTATCTGCCAGATACAACCTCAACCGAGATCAACGAGGGAGGTCAACATGAGCGATGACTTGTATCAGGGACAGCATAGATCAAGCAGCGCAGAATTCAAGTTGATTACAAACGCTTCACTCACGCCGGACATGGGCGTGAGACCTGATGACATGAAACTCTTGCTCACCGAGTTGAATAGCCTGATCCACGACCAACTCGAGATCCACTACGTGGCCTTTCTGGAATCACTGACACAACTGGATGAGGAGGCGACACGCAAGACCTTTTGTGATTTCTCACAGACGCTGGACCAGCATCGGTTGTTTGAGGACACCAGTATTTTGCCACTACTGATACCCGGCACTGATATTGATGCTGCTGAACTTGCGCGTATATCGGGAGATCACACGATTATTGAGCGTACCCTGGCGCGCGTGACCAATATCGTCGATGCCATATTTACTGCCAAGAACCAGCGGCGCACTCTGGTGCAACAACTATCCGGGCTGGTAAGAATGCAGGGGTTGTTAGAGCACCATACCGAACGTGAAACTCAGTTTTTTTATCCCATACTCGACCAGACGCTTTCGCAAAATCAGAAAAACTCGCTCGCCCAGAGCCTGCGTGAAGCAATTGACCAAACCCCTAGTGGGTCAGAGTAGTCTCCTGTGTCTCAGCAATAGTACCGAACTCACACAGGGCAGTCAGCAGTGCCAGACGATCCTCGATCACGACTGCCTCAATCAATCCCTGCTTTTCTTCAGGGGAAAACGGCAGGCTGCCAGCCAGAGTATCCACAAGTTCTGGCATCGCCAGGCTATCCAACGCGCTCCAATCGACTGAAAGCTTGTGGCACTCGATAAAACGTCGCGCCGAAACCAGAAGTGACGCCTGATCCATATCCGTATCGTCGCTGGCCAGATCGTGGGCAAAGCGATCCCATGACACTCGCACAGATCGATATCCCCCGCAAGGCTCACACTCTTCAAGAATATCGAAACGACAAACGCCGGCAAGAATAATCAGCAAGCGATTATCACGAGTCTCACTCAAACTGACGATACGCCCGGCGCAACCGGTGTCGTGCAATTGCGGGTCTGCCACATTACCCTCTTCCCGGGGCTGAACCATGCCGATCAGCCTAGGACCTGCCAGCGCATCGAACGCCATATTCAGGTAACGTTCCTCAAAGATATTGAGCGGTAACTGACCATTAGGCAGAATCACCGCACCGGTCAGCGGAAATACCGGTAACACGTCAGGCAATTCATCGAAGGAGGGAGTGAACCGGTTTCGCATTTTCTAGTATTCAATCGACTGGAAAAATTCTAATTCAAGACTCAAAGTTACGACCTCGGGATTTATGCCTCAAACACCATACTATGAGTATCTGCTCAAATTCGTCAACTCAAAATAAAATCCTGTGGATCAACACAGGTCACGTCGGTTAAGACATGGCCCGATTCGCCATCATTGGCTTTGGCTCTTTGATCTGGGATCTAGACGATCTTGCGCCATATGTGGCGAGCAATTGGCAGATGTACCAAGGCCCAGTGCTACCTCTGGAATTCTCCCTGGTTTCCCAAAAACGCCAACATGCCCTGGCGCTGGTGATCGATCATGCCGATGGCCTACCCTGCCCGACCTGCGTGATCGACAGCACTCGAAACTCCCTGGATGAAACGGTGACCGATCTGGCAGCACGGGAGCGAACCACTATCAATAATATCGGCTATGTCGACCGTACCAAAGGTGACTCACATTCAGCTCACGAAATCACTCGCGAAACACTGTGGGATTGGATTGGAGCCACCGACTATGATGGTGCCGTCTGGACCGATGGAACACGCAATTTCGAGGCGCTAACCGGCCAGCCGTTTGGCCTGCAGGCGGCACTGGACCATCTGTGGGCCCTGACAGGTGATTCGCTTACTGAGGCCCAGCGCTACATTCGCAATACGCCAGCCCGAGTAGATACGCCGCTGCGCCGTGCCCTGGCGGATTCGCCGTGGTGGCATCATGCCTCCAACGACTGACCCCCAAAATTCTCGGCATGGCACTGGCCATAACGTGCCGACCCGTTACGTCGGCCGCTTTGCCCCCTCACCGACTGGCCAGTTGCACTTTGGCTCACTCGTCGCAGCTGTCGCGAGTTTTGCCGATGCCCGATCTCACAACGGAGTCTGGTTGCTTCGCAATGATGATGTCGACCAAAGCCGCACCGTTGTGGGATCAGCCCAGGACATCATGGCAACACTACGGGCTTTTGGCTTTAGCTGGGATGGGCCAGTTCACCACCAATCACAACGCCAGAACCACTACGCCGATGCCATTGATAAACTCCGTCAACGAGACCTGGTGTACCCCTGCCGCTGTTCGCGCCGGCAGGTTGAGGCCGCTGGACGACGAGGGGCCGATGGCATCATTTACCCAGGTACCTGTCTCAACTGGAACGGGATCGGGACAGAACGGGTATCCGTACGCCTGCGTACCAGTGATCAACAAATCAGGATTAACGATCAAATCTGCGGCTGTGTTCACCAAAATCTGGCGCGCGAATGCGGGGATTTTGTGATCCAACGGGCGGATGGCTTTACTGCCTACCAGCTCGCCGTCGTGGTCGATGATTTTATTGACGGTATCACGCACGTGGTTCGCGGTGCAGACTTACTTTCGTCAACACCCCGCCAAGTCTTTCTGCAGCAACAGCTAAACTACCCCAACCCTGTCTATGCCCATATACCCCTGGCACGTGACCATGATGGCAACAAGCTCAGTAAGTACGATGACGCTCACCCAGTCAACCCTGCCCAACCCCTGGGGGCGCTGCATATGGCCTGGGAATTTCTCGGCCAGCCTCCATTGCCCAATCCCTGCGACAATGTGGACCAATTTTGGATGATGGCTATTCCAGCATGGTCGATAAAAAGGATAGAACAGTTTAAATCTTTGCCCGACTAGAGTTCTGTGAGAATAAGCACGATGGACGCCGATGAAATACTGAACTTCTGGTTTGCAGATTCTCGCACCTCAGTTGAAGCCCTCCCCCGTCACCAGGCCCGCTGGTTCACCCCTGACACAGAATTGGACAATGAGATCAGAGTCCGATTTGGCGCGCTGCCCGATCAGGCTCTGACCAGAGAACTTGAGCACCCTCAAGAAGATCCGAACAATCTATTGGCGATCGTACTGGTACTGGATCAGTTTCCGCGCAATCTGTATCGCAATACCGCACGGGCTTTTGCCTATGATCACGCCGCACTGAAAATTGCAAACCAGCTTGTGGGCGAAATTACGTTCCGTGATCTGCATCCGGTTGAACAGGCCTTTGCGCTTTTGCCCTTTGAGCACTCCGAAATGCTAGACGACCAGGTTCGCGCGGTAAAACTTTATGAGGTTCTCGCCGCGCAAACGCCTGGGCCCTACCAGCCCTTTCTGCGAAATGCACTGGATTTTGCTAACCGCCATTACCAGATCATCGAGCGCTTTGGCCGGTTTCCTCACCGCAATGCCATTCTTGGCAGAGCATCGTCGGCCGGGGAGAAAAAATTTCTCGAGGCCGGGGGCGATACCTTCGGTGTAGCACTGCCTAAAGCGTAGTTCGCGCCACGATACTACCGCGCGCAAGAGAAGTCATACCGGAGGCGGGCCCCGGCTGATGAAATGGATCACCCCATCGCCGTCAGAATAGATCCCACCCGAGCAATCGCACTCTATAGAATGCGCGGCTATGAACGCTAAGGCAGATCAATTCAAGGGGGTCGCATACTGTCTGGGGGGAATCATCCTGTTGAGCCCCGACAGCCTATTACTTAGGCTGATTAATACAGACGTTTGGACCCTGGTCTTCTGGCGCGGCAGCCTTTCCGCGCTGGGCCTGCTAATCATTGCATCAGTCCTGGAGCGCCCCGGGGGCTGGAGGCGTCTCTTTAAGATTGGTTGGCATGGGATAACGGTAGCCGTGCTTTTCGCCGGTGGCTCACTGGCTTTTGTTTTCGCCATCATGAATACGGCTGTAGCCAATGCACTGGTCATCATGAGCGTATCGCCTTTGATCGCCGCTCTGCTCAGCCATTTCTTCTTTCACGAACGTATCACGCAGAGAATCTGGCTGGCGACATTAGCAATTATCATCGGCCTGCTGTTGGTTTTTTCGGGCAGCATGAAAAGCGGGGGTACTGCCGGTGACCTTGCGGCCCTGGTGGTGAGTTTTGTCCTTGCCTTTAATTTCGTTGTGATTCGAAAACACCGGGCAGTGAGCATGGTTCCCGCTATGGCTTGGAGCGGGGCATTGGCCTCCCTGTTTGCACTGCCTTTCGCAACCCCAACAAATCTCGATGGTCACGCGCTGATGTATATGCTGGTGCTGGGCCTCATCATCGTACCGGTCAGCATAGCCTTGATTACCTCGGCCCCACGATACATTTCTGCGCCACAGGTTAGCCTCATAATGCGTCTGGAGGCCTTACTTGCACCACTGTGGGTCTGGCTGGTACTGGGTGAAGTTCCAAGCGAGCAGACACTGATCGGTGGGGTTATCATCATTTCTACCCTGGTCGTGCTATCACTGGCGGCGCTTTATCCTCGTACAGGACGTGCACCGTGAAAAGTAACGCCCTTGGGGAGGTACGGGACTTTTCCGAACGCTACGCAGTATTACTGATTGCCGGCAGCAGCCTCCTGATTTCCGTTAACGGCTTCATGCTGCGCAGTATCGACACCGCCAGCGCATGGCAGGTGATTTTTGGACGTCAGGCCTTCTTTACGCCGGCGGTACTCATACTGCTGGCCGTGCGTTATCGCGGACAACTGGTGCGACTGTTTCTGGATGCAGGGTGGGTGGGCCTGGGGGGTGGAATCTGCCTGGGTCTGGCCAACCCTACCGTGATCCTGGCCATGACGCATACCACGGTGGCCAACGCACTTTTTACCTTGAGCGCGTGCCCATTGATCACCGCGGTACTGGCCTGGGTGCTTTTGCGCGAACCCCTGTCACGCACAACATTGACCGCCATCGCGGTCGCAATGGTTGGCATCGGCATCATGGTCGCCGACGGGCTGGGCGGTGGCTCCTTGCTGGGCAATGCCCTAGCCCTGTTATGCGCCCTGCTTTTTTCAATGTTTGTCATCTTCCTGCGCCTGGGCAAAGACCGAAATATGCTGCCCACGAGCGTGATCGGTGGCGCCATCAGCGCCCTGGTGGGTCTTGTTGGTGCGGGTTTTGACTATCACCTGACACTGCATGATGGCCTGATCTGCCTGTTCTGGGGCGGCATTATCGTGACCACGGTACATTTCTTTTTTATACAGGGGTCACGTTATGTCCCCGGCGCCGAGATTATGCTGATTACGCTTATCGAATTTATCCTGGGACCCATGTGGGTCTGGCTGGGCTTTGGAGAGCGGCCCACCTACACAGCCCTGGCTGGTGGAGCACTGGTACTGGCAGCGGTAGCGGGGCGGGCTTTGGTAATGGTGCGGCGGTAGCAAAGATCACCGTCAAGAGCCTAGTCTCTAACAAGATCTGTTGCGCCCATAAATCGTTTCCTAACTAGACCTGGGTTCCTTCGGCCTGTTTGGGAAAATAGTCATCGCACGATCCTTCGCGCAACACGTCTGCCGTTGCACAGTGCAGACCACCGCCGAAAGGATAGGCATCGCGAAAGGCCAGCGGCAGAACTTCAAAACCCAGTTTATCAAGCTGC
>PBSU01000006.1 GCA_002726415.1 Acidiferrobacteraceae bacterium
GACTTCATAAAGTGGCGCGCCCGAAGGGATTCGAACCCCTGACCTCTGCCTCCGGAGGGCAGCGCTCTATCCAGCTGAGCTACGGGCGCGTGGCGGTTAATTCAACCACTTAGCGATATAAACTGTCTAGTCATTGCGCGGTCGGCGCCACAAAAAGACTCAAAGCCCGGCTAGTCGGCAATTACCGCCTTCTCCCGGGGCGCATCGCCGCAGATCCAGATCGGCTTTTCATTTTTCTCGTCCCATCCACCATAGTGCGCATCGTCCGCGCCTTCGGGGCAGATCTTCGCAAACCACTCTTCCAGAGTTAAACCTTCTGCACACGCAGCGCATTGTGGCACCAACCCCCGACAACATGCCCTGGGAATGTCGCAAGCGCAAGAATTGTTCTTTATACAACCAGACGTGAGTAGGAGTATCAAACCAAGCCCGATCCATCGATAGACTCTGCTATCCCGGGCGGGCCGGCTCATATTCAAAATTCCAAGACAAGGTGCGAAGGGGAAACCGGCACAGCTTTGTTCTTTGATCTACTCATCCAAATTAAACCCCTTTCTGCCCACGTGATGCACCGATGTAATCTTCACATCCCTTAAGGTCACTGAGGCACGGGCATTCTTCAAACATTCTTCAACCTGCTCCTTTGAATCGCCCTGGACCACAACGGTAATATTCTGATCAATCGTGCTGCCATCGGATGCTATAACGGTCAACCCGAGATGCGCCTTGTATTCCTTTGTCCCAATCATTCCTTGCCTCCCACCTCAATCCATAGGTCCCAGCCAGAGATTAGCTCTTGTTTGCTAGCGCTAACGCCCGCGAAAAGTGCTCAACAAGATCATCCAGGCGACAATGCGCATTCAACCCACTGGTGTGAGGCATCAGGTAGACGGGTCTGCGCCCTATTGCCACCTTCTGCACCCCAGCCTGAGCACTACGATCTACCACGTTTCGCCACCCACTAAGCCCGACGAAACAGATAGCCTTGGGCCTGAGCCATTGTGCCAAACGAATAATCCGGGCAAAACCGGCGTTGTATTCGGCCACGTCTATCTCGTCGGCCCGCCGGGTTGTTCTGCGGACGATATCGGTCATGCCCAGGCCATGGTATTGCAAAGCGTGGCGGGGGTCGCGGTCAACACTCACCAGGCCGGCCTTTAATGCGGCGGGCCAGAAGCGATTTCCGGGGCGCGCATAACCGATGCCCGCATCTGCCGAGGAAGGACTGGGGTTCAGGCCTACGATGAGCAGTTTCATTCCGGCGCACACGGTATCAGGCAGGCTCCGCAAGCGAATTAAAGTCAGGTGCACTACACCTCGCCTGAAAAGCGCCGCTCCAGAGGGCAAGAACCCGGCACCTACCGCCAGATCTGCGCCACGTTGAGCACCCCACCCCCTTGTGTTGCGGGGCTCCATTGCGACCCGGACTGTATGCTGGACCGGTAACTCCTGATGCAAACCCCCAAGCACCAGGGGCAACTGGGCGACGTGGCGACCTGCACCCACACGAATCCGGGGCCAGCGCCCATCACCGGCTGCAGTCAGTGCTTGACTCACTTAGATTGTCTCCCTTTCTTTCAGTCCTTGGGACTTTTTCAGTATAATCCAGCGCGTCGAACTGATTGCCCCGGCGGGCAGATCATCCCTTTTTACCGATTCGTGCACGGAGGATCCACTGCATGGCAAGCAACATGAGTGACCAGAAGTTGGCCAGAAGTTCCGCAATATTCCTCGTCGTGGGCGTCGTACTGACACTATTTTTGATTTTTCTAGGCAACCTGACTGCCGGTACCATCACCGAGCGTGTACGCGACGAAAGAAATGCCATGGTACAGACTGGCGCCAGTGAGTTACAGCCGGTAGGGCAGATCACCGTTGGCGATCAGAGTGAAACCTCGACCCAGACGACCCAGGTAGCAGCCGCCGCTACCGCAATTGACGGCGCCGGCATTTACCAGGGTGCCTGTATGGCCTGTCACGCAGCAGGGATCGCTGGCGCTCCCCGGGTTGGCGATGCCGCAGCCTGGACCGATCGGATCGCGCAGGGAGCCGATACCCTCTACAGCCACGCTATTGAGGGCTTTCAGGGAAAGGCGGGCATGATGCCTGCCAAGGGTGGCAATATGGGTCTATCTGATGATGAGGTCAAAGCAGCTGTGGATCATATGCTCGCGCAATCCCAATAAAGGGCGCATGGCAAATATAAAAAAGGTCGGCTTCGCCGGCCTTTTTTTGGCTTTCGGTTCTAACTAAACGCATTAAATGCAATGATTGTCTGGGTCTCGCGAATCCCTTCGAGGGTCTGAACCCGTTTATTCACAAAATGACCCGCATCGTCCTGCTCTGACACATAACACTTGGCCAGCAGGTCATAAGGTCCGGAAATTGAATAGACCTCAGATACCCCCTCAACGTCGACCAGGGCTTGTGCCACCTGGTATGACTGTCCCAGCTCACACTTCACTTGCACAAAAATAGTCTGCATGACCCTCTCCTGATTACTGTTGGACAGAGAACTGCTGGGTGTACGCCGCCAGTTCCTCTAGTTTGGTATAGGCGGCTTTACTCTGAAGCACCTCACGGGCTCGCGCCACACCCTGTTCGAGCGACTCTGCCAGATCTGCTGCGTAGATAGTCGCACCCGCATTCACTGCGACCATATCCGCAGCAGGTCCTGCCTCACCGGTCAGCGCGGATCGAATCATTTGCAAACTTTGCTGGGCGTCTTGCACCACCAATCCCTCCAGCGACTGACGGGTGATCCCAAATTGTTCTGGCGAAAGCCGATAATCTTCTATTCGACCATTGTGCAACTCGGTTACCGCAGTATCGGCAGCGATACTGATCTCATCGAGCCCATCATCGGAACAAACCACCAGGGTGTGCACACTCCCCAGATTGGCAAATACCTCTGCTAGTGGGTGAACCCACGCTTGATCGAACACACCGACCAATTGCCACTTGGCTGCCGCAGGATTAGTCAGCGGCCCTAGCAGATTAAATAAAGTCCGGATTCCGATTTCGCGTCGCGGCCCTACAGCATGTCGTGTCGCACCATGATGTGTGGGTGCAAACATAAATCCAATGCCCACTGAATCTATTGTCCGGCCCACTTGTTCGGGACTGAGCGCAATGTTAACCCCGGCAGCCTCAAGTACATCCGCGCTGCCCGATTTTCCGGTAGCTGCCCGATTACCGTGCTTAGCCATGGTCGCCCCGGCAGCGGTGGCCACTAGAGCTGCCGCAGTTGAGACATTAAATAGGCCGGCACCATCTCCTCCCGTTCCTACCGTATCGGCAACCTGCGCTGACTGTACTTTTACCCTGGCCGCAAGCTCGCGCATGACCCGCGCGGCGCCGGTCAATTCTTCGACCGTCTCCCCCTTAATATGCAGTGCTGTAAGGACCGCTCCGATCTGAGCCGGCGTAGCATCACCTTGCATAATAATGCGCATGATGTCGCCCATCTCATCGCCACTGAGGTCCTGCCCTTTTGAAAGCGCGCGGGTAGCTTCTTGTATATTCATCTTTTCATTCCTGCCTGATGCTCCACTCAAGCGTTTCAGGGCAAAAGAACACTGGCGCCCGTGGTTCGCCGCCCCTGCAAATCCGCATGAGCCGTCGCCGCATCTGCGAGCGCATATTCCTGATTGATATCGGCCTTGACGGCACCCTTTTGTATTACCTCAAAGAGTTCTGTGGCGCAGTGTATGAGGCTCTCCCGATCAGCCGTATAGTGAAAAAGCGTCGGACGGGTCAGATAGAGAGACCCTTTAGCCGAGAGTATTGACGGATCAAACGGGGCTACGTTGCCCGAACTCTGTCCAAAAAGTGCCAGGGTCCCCCGTGGTTTCAAACAATCCAGGCTGCCTTCAAAAGTATCCTGCCCGACCGAGTCGTATACGGCATCGACCCCTTGACCGTCGGTTAACTCTCGAACCCGATCGACAAAATTTTCCCGGCTGTAAACAATGGTATGAGTGCAACCGTGTGCCTGGGCCAGTTCCGCCTTTTCATCCGAACCCACGGTGCCTATGATCGTGACACCAAGGTGACACGCCCATTGGCAGGCTATCAAGCCAACCCCGCCTGCTGCCGCATGAAAAAGAATCGTGTCTCCCGCCTTAAGCGCGACAGTGCTGCGCATCAGATACTGCGCTGTCATGCCTTTGAGCATCATCGCCGCGGCGACCCGATCATCGATCGAGTCCGGCAGCTTTACCAGTTTATCTGCGCTAATCAGCCGAGCTTCTGAGTAGGCACCGATGGGCTGTGCCGCGTACGCGACCCGACTTCCCGGCGCGAACTGATCTACGCCTTGGCCAACCGCCTCAACCAACCCCGCCCCTTCAAAACCAGGCGTAAATGGTAAATGGGGTGCGGGATAGGTTCCGGTGCGAAAATACACATCAATGTAATTCAGCCCAATCGCGGTATGACGAAGTCGAACCTCCCCAGGTCCGGGATCCCCGACTTCCTGCGCTTCCCAACTCAAAACGTCAGGTCCGCCTATCTGGTGCACTTTTATGGCATGGTTCATTTATTTGTTACCGTTTTTATATCCAGGGTGCATTAGTTTCAATCACCAAAATTATTTTCAACAGCGACAAAAGTGTCGGCAAAGAATCCATTGAAGTGAGTGCGACAGGCAGCCCCATAAGCCCCGATACTGTCGAACTCTATCCAATCTCCCTCTGCGATATCGTCAGGGAGCGAAATGGCACGGGGGAATATATCCAGCGAATCACAGGTAGGTCCGTACAAGGTGAATTCCCGCATTTCGGAGGAGAACGTTCTAGCCTGCACAGCACGCACCGGCAAATGAAGCTTGTATTTTTCTTCAATAAAACTGCCGTACATGCCATCGTTGAGATACAGCGCCCTGTCTTTACGCAGATGCACCTGAGTAATCAAAGACTCCCCGTCGACACAAAGCGCCCGACCGGGCTCACATAAAACCCGGCAATCCTCGGGAAGCGTCAAAGCGGCTAACCCGGCGCGGGTAGCGGTAAAGTAACTATCCAGTTCTGCACCCTGGGAATTGAGATACCAACCCGGAAACCCGCCGCCCACGTCAACACAACTGGGGCCTGCCCCAATCCCGGCGATCGCCTCACCGACCAGATCCAACCCCACGCGAAAGCCTCCGGCATCAAGGCATTGGGAGCCCACATGAAAACAAAGACCATACCGATAACCTCGCGACAACGCATCCTTGGCAAGCGCGATGGCCTCGGGCACCGGGGCGCCGAACTTGCTCGAAAGCTCATAGACGGCACCCTCGTAATGAATTGCCAGGCGTACCACGATAACGGTATCGGGTCCAGGCGGAATGATCTGGGCGATCTTCTCAAGTTCCGATGCGTGATCGACAACATAGTGGCTGAGCCCATATACCTGATAAGCCGAGCGGATTGCAGCACGGCTTTTTACCGGGTGCATGAAGTAACTGGTCCCCTCAGGCAGTTGCTCTGAGACCTGCGCCACCTCGGCCAACGAGGCGGTATCAAAATGTCGAATCCCGGCTGCAAATAGCGCATCCAGCATATGCGGGTTAGGGTTACACTTCACCGCATACAAGACATCGCCAGGAAAGCCTTCGATAAACCGGCGAGCCACAGCGGTGATTTCGTGCTGGCGCACACAAAAAACCGGGTAACTCGGCTCAAGCTTGGCAACCACGGCCTCGGGTGACGCATAAACCGGCAAATCAACTGCCTGGCGCCGAGATGCATCCATTTTGGGCTCCAGAATCTGGGGTTCTTCTTTCCGGGGTGCGATTCTGACACAACCACTAGGTGTAAATCTGTTGGCAACAATCGAACACCCACCGACCAAGGTTCTTGGCCCCACTGCCCTCCAGGGGGTTTGTGTGCTCGGTCATCTGGCCAACGACTGGCTCCCCGGTGCCATATGGCTGTTAGCACCGGCAATCGGCCTGGCATTTGATCTTAAGCCCTCGCAAGTCGGCCTGCTGCTGGCGATCCACTCGATCGGCGCATCGCTGGCCTATTTTCCTGCGGGCATTCTCGCAGACCGGGTTCAGGCACAAGGACGACTGCTTCTGGCGACTTTCTGGTGGGTGACGCTCGGCTATCTACTCGCCTCCACCGCCCCGGGATTCTGGTCGCTCGCCCTGCTCCTCGCTCTGGGCGGTATGGGCGATGCCGCGTGGCATCCGATTGCGACCGGAATGCTGGTCCGACAGATGCCTGGACAACGCGGGCAGGTGCTGGGTATTCACGCTGTCGGCGGCACGCTGGCCGAGGTGCTATCACCCCTGCTGGTGGGTTTTCTCCTTGCGGTGCTGGATTGGCGCCAGGTTCTCCAGGTCTCAATTGTGCCAACGGCTATGATGGGCGTGGCATTCTTCTTTCTTGCCCGGCGCATCCCAATGCGCCACGCGAGCACCGCCCTATCGCGCGCTGACCTGAGCGCCTTCATCACCCAGTGGCGCAGCCGAACCGGAGTCCTGTTGATTGCCGGAATCGCGACTTACAACATGGCATTAATTGCGCTGATGACGATGACCCCATTTTTCGCCCAGCGAACGTTAGGGTTCAGTCCAGCCCAGGCTGGGATAGCGTTTGCCATCGCGATGCTGGCGGGCTCTATCGGTCAGCCACTGGTAGGACGACTGTCAGACCGACAGGGGCGTTTTGGTATTTTTTTAGTCAGCTCCATCGTAGCGGCCACACTCGCTATCGCAGTCGTCTTGTTTGACTCGCCACCGCTGGTTATCAGCCTGCTGACCCTAGCTATGGCTGTATTGGTCGCGATCCGTTCTGGTGTGCTCGCCATGGCGGTGGATCACGCAAGCAAACACGAGGCCACAGCGCTGGGGTTCATCTTCGTAGTCCTCGATGGGGTAGGTGCGCTGGGTGCCGTACTCGCGGGGCTCGTGGGAGATTTCCACCTGGTCGCCAGTTTCGCCCTTGCGGGGGGCTTTTCTATCATCGCTGTGATCTTTATTGCCGCGAGCCGGCGCTGAACAGCCTTAGGTGACTGCAGTCCGGAGTTGCTGATCGAATTCCGTTATACTGTATATTTATACAGTATTGTCGGAAAACAATATGTCTGGCTATGCCGAATTGCACTGCATATCAAATTTTACCTTCCTGCGAGGCGCTTCCCATCCCGCCGAACTGGTTCGCCGGGCTTCTGAACTTGGCTACCGGGCACTGGCGCTGACCGATGAATGCAGTGTTTCTGGGGTAGTACGAGCTCATGTTGTCGCCCGGGAAGTTGGCCTGCATTTGGTGATTGGCAGTGAGTTCACCCTGGAAAACGGCAATGGCCTGGTTCTGTTGGCAACCAGCCGACAAGGATATCGCCACCTGGTCCGACTGATCACACACTCCCGCCGGGCCGCTGGCAAGGGCCGCTACATCTTGAAGACTGACCACCTTTGCTCAGAACGCCTGCAGGACTGCCTTGCCTTATTACCCTGTGACCCAGCACCAAAATCAAAAAACGTGTTGGCTGATCGCTACCAGACGCTCTCCCACCACGCCAAACGTATGCAGTCGATGATGCCTGGGCGGGCCTGGCTGGCAGTCGAGCAACCTGGTTATGGTGGCGATCGGAACCATCGTAAACAGTTGCAGATCTTGTCCCGCGAGGTCGGCATACCGATGGTGGCTGTTGGCAACGTACATATGCATGCACGTACCCGACAGCCTTTGCAGGACACCTTAACTGCGACACGACACAAAAAGTCAGTGGCTGAAATAAAACACGCCCTGGCGCCCAATGCCGAACGTCACCTGCGCACCCAAGCTGTTCTCGAGCGTATCTACCCACGCGGCCTGCTCGATGAAAGCGTAAAAATCGCCCAACGCTGTCGATTTTCCCTGGATGAATTGCGTTATCACTATCCCTGTGAGTTTGTCCCGGCGGACCTCAGTCCAGCACAGTACCTGCGCCAATTGACTGAAACAGGCATGGCAAAACGATGGCCTGATGGGCCGACGGAAAAAGTAATGCACCAGATTGAGCATGAGTTGGCTCTGATCTCAGAACTCAATTATGAAGGTTACTTTTTGACGGTATGCGACATCGTACGCTTTGCCCGCTCACGTAGCATCCTCTGCCAGGGTCGTGGCTCAGCGGCAAACTCGGCGGTATGTTTTGCCCTTGGCATTACTGAGGTTGACCCAGCACGCATGGAGATTCTGTTCGAGCGCTTTATCTCTCGTGAGCGTAACGAACCGCCGGATATTGATGTGGACTTCGAACATGAGCGCCGTGAAGAGGTGATGCAGTACGTATACCAGCGCTACGGGCGCGAGCGGGCCGCACTGACCGGCGCTATCACCACCTATCGACCCCGCAGTGCGGTACGGGATATCGGCCGGGCGCTAGATCTCTCCCAGGATCAGATTGATTGCCTCGCTGGCAATCTCGCCTGGTGGCGCGCCGGCCAGGTTGCACCTCAACAGGTACGAGAGATCGGTCTGGATCCAGAAGGACCCGTGCTACGGCGGCTACTGGCTCTGGTACCCGAACTGGTCGGTTTTCCCCGTCATCTGTCACAGCACTCCGGGGGTTTTGTTATCTCCCACGAACCTTTGTGCGATCTGGTACCAATCGAGAATGCCGCCATGGCAGACCGAACCGTAATCCAGTGGGATAAAAACGACATCGACACTCTGGGCCTGCTTAAGGTGGACTGTCTGGCGCTGGGAATGTTGAGTGCAATCCACCGGGCATTTGACCTTATCCGGCAATATCGCGACAGAACCCTGACTATGGCTACCGTGCCCGCCGAAGATTCCCTGGTGTACCAGATGATCAGCCGTGCTGATACCGTAGGTGTTTTCCAGATTGAGTCACGCGCTCAGATGGCCATGCTGCCAAGGCTGCAGCCGCGTTGCTTTTATGATCTGGTTATCGAGGTGGCGATCGTTCGGCCCGGGCCTATACAAGGAGACATGGTGCATCCCTACCTGCGCCGACGTGCTGGTACCGAGGAGATCACCTACCCCAGCGAAGCAGTTCGCGAAGTGCTTGAGCGGACACTCGGTGTACCGATATTCCAGGAGCAGGTGATTAAGCTGGCAATGGTAGCTGCAGGCTTTACTCCGGGAGAGGCAGATGGGCTGCGTCGGGCTATGGCTGCCTGGAAGCGACACGGCGGTCTGGACCATTACGAAACACGACTGATCGAAGGTATGCGTGAGCGTGGTTACAGCGAGACTTTTGCACGGCGTATCTACCAACAGATTCTCGGGTTTGGTGAATACGGCTTCCCCGAATCACATGCCGCGAGTTTCGCACTACTGGTGTATGTATCAGCCTGGCTCAAGTGCCACGAACCGGCCATATTCACCTGCGCCCTGCTCAACAGTCAGCCGATGGGTTTTTATGCGCCAACCCAACTGGTACAGGATGCGCGCCGACATGGTGTAAACGTACTCCCTGTTGATGTTGCCGCAAGCTACTGGGACTGCACACTGGAACCTGGCGACTCAGACTTGGCATTGCGCCTGGGGCTAAGAATGGTCAGATACCTCAGTTTGGCAGGTGCTGAGCGGCTGATCGACGCACGTCAGCAACAACCCTTTACCAGTGTCGAGGACCTCGCCCACCGCGCCACCCTGGACCAGGGCGACCTACGCGCACTGGCCAATGCAGATGCCCTATCGACTCTGGCACGCAGCCACCGGCGCCAGGCTGGGTGGGCAGCAAGCGGTATCGAAAAACCCTCCCCAGTATTCCCCAGACCCCATATCCGTGAAGCCGTACCCCTGTTGCGTGCACCACACGTTGGTGAGGCCGTCTGCGCAGATTACGCCAGCACCGGGCTGACCCTGGGTCCACATCCACTAGCCCTGCTACGCGACGAGCTACAGTCACTAGGTACCATCACCAGCCGCGATATTGCCCGCAAGCACAACGGATGCCTCATACACACTGCGGGAATCGTAACAGCCCGCCAACGACCAGCCAGCGCCAACAGCGTCACCTTTGTCACGCTCGAAGATGAAACGGGTAGTATCAACCTGGTGGTCTGGCAGCACCTGGCCAAACGCCAGCACCTGATACTGGTGGGCTCGCAGTTACTTGGTGTACATGGCCAGATTCAGCGTGCAGGCGATACCATACATATCATCGCCGGCAGGCTTGATGACTATACCGCCCTGCTGGGCAATCTCACGACGCGCAGCCGGGACTTTCACTAGGCCTGATCCCAGCGGCGATCCCGCAAACAAGGGTGTGGGTCTTAGTCCAGATCGAAAGCGATAGCATTGGCTGCGCACGCTGCCTGAACAGTATTACGCAAAAGACAGGCGATCGTCATAGGGCCTACTCCACCCGGCACCGGCGTAATCGCTCCGGCCACAGCCTGTGCAGATGGATAATCGACGTCTCCCACCAATCGGGTTTTGCCTGCATCACCGGCAACCCGGTTGATGCCGACATCAATCACCACCGCGCCAGGTTTAACCCAGTCGCCGGGTATCATTTCTGCCCGGCCTACCGCCGCAACGAGAATATCCGCATCCCGACAGACACCGGGCAAGTCGGCCGTTCGTGAATGCGCAGTGGTAACGGTGCAGTTTTCGGCCAGCAACAGGGCGCCCATCGGTTTACCTACAATATTGGAACGCCCCACCACGACGGCACTCTTTCCTGAAAGATCCCCGATCTGGTCTTTGAGTAACATCATGCATCCCAACGGGGTGCAGGGCACCAGGCCAGGTGCGCCGGTTGCCAGGCGACCCACATTGACAAGGTGAAATCCATCTACGTCCTTGTTAGGATCGATCGCGTTGATCACAGCGTGTGAATCGATTTGATTCGGCAACGGCAACTGCACCAGGATCCCATGGACCTTGGCGTCGTGATTAAGCTGATTGATCAGTTCCAGCAACTCCGCCTGCCCCGTGGTATCCGCAAGTTTGTGCTCGTAGGAGTTCATCCCCACTTCCAGCGTCTGCTTGCCCTTGTTGCGCACATAGACCTGGCTTGCCGGATCTTCCCCTACCAGCACCACCGCCAACCCCGGCACCAGGCCGTGCGCCTCTTTGAGTCGGTTTACCGATTCAGCGACTTTTTCTCTTAACTGCGCGGCAAATGCTTTGCCATCAATCCGTGTTGCCATTGGCTCCTCTTTAATTCAGGTTGCGCTGACCTGGACCGCGCAATATTTAACCTCGGCGATCTTGCCAAAGGGATCCAAGGCGGCATTGGTCAGCAGATTAGCTGCCGCCTCGTGATAACAAAAGGGTATGAAAACCTCACCTGGGCGCAAGCCCCGATCTGCCCGGGCGAGCGCTACCAGTTCTCCGCGACGCGAAGCCACCCGCAGTGCCTGGCCCGCACCTACTCCGAGATTTTCCAGGTCGTGCGGATGCATGCTTACCACGGGATCGGGTTCAATCGCGTTCAGCACCCGGGCCCGACGAGTCATGGACCCGGTGTGCCAGTGCTCGAGTTGACGCCCGGTGATAAGCACAAATGGATAGTCCGCATCAGGCTTTTCATCAGCGCTTACCAGCGATGTGGGCACGAATCGTCCACGGCCATCGCTGGTGGGAAATTGCTCTTGGAAAACTACCCCCTGCCCTGGGTCTTCATCGCCCGAGCAGGGATAAGTAATACTGTGATCACGCTCCAGCCTTTGCCAGGTCATGCCCGCAAGGCTCGGCATAGCGCCCCGCATCTCCTCAAAAACATCATTAACAGCCTCGTACTCCCAATCAAGATCAAGCCGTTTCGCAAGGGCCTGGATGATCCAGATATCCTGACGCGCTTCTCCCGGCAACGCCAGTGCCTGGCGGCCCATCTGGACGCGTCGGTCCGTATTGGAGAATGTCCCTGTCTTTTCTGGAAAAGCCGATGCCGGTAGCACAACATCAGCGTAAGCTGCGGTTTCGGTTAAAAAGATATCCTGCACCACAAGATGATCAAGTGACGCAAGGCCGGCCCGCGCATGATTGAGGTCCGGATCAGACATCGCTGGGTTCTCCCCCATCACATACATCCCCCGAATTCTGCCCTCGCAGGCGCCGTCCATAATCTCCACAACAGTGAGCCCGGGAGATTTATCGAGTGATGCACCCCAGTACTCAGAAAAAAAGTTGGCAGCATCCTCATTATCCACACGCCGATAATCGGGGAACATCATCGGAATCAGGCCTGCATCGGAAGCTCCCTGTACATTGTTCTGACCCCGCAGGGGATGCAACCCGGTGCCGGGTCTGCCGATATTTCCGGTCATTAAGGACAATGCTATAAGGCAGCGCGCATTATCGGTCCCATGGACATGCTGTGATATCCCCATACCCCAGAAAATGATCGACTGCTTGGATCGCGCGTAGGCCCGGGCCACTTTTCGAATCACCGCCGCATCGATGCCACAGACTGACGACATCTCCTCGGGGCTGAAATTCCCAACGCTCTCACGCAGGGCTTCAAAATTGCTGGTTCGGGATGCTACGAAATCTGCATCTACAAGATCCTCATCAATAATGGTATGAATCATGGCATTCAGCAGTGCCACATCCGTATCGGTGCGGAACTGAATAAAATAGTCCGCATGGCGCGCGAGGTCGATACGTCGCGGGTCCATCACAATCAACGTCGCACCCTGTCGCGCCGCATTCTTGATAAACGTTGCAGCAACAGGGTGGTTTCCGGTGGCATTTGAGCCGATCACCACGATGACATCGGCAAGCGCTGCATCTTCTACCTGGTTTGAAACTGCACCAGAACCGATACCCTCCAGCAGAGCGGCTACCGATGAGGCGTGACAAAGCCGGGTGCAGTGATCCACATTGTTGGTACCAAAGCCAGTGCGAACCAATTTCTGGAAGAGATAGGCTTCTTCGTTACTCCCTTTAGCCGAGCCAAAGCCCGCCAATGCACCCGGGCCCTGATTGTTGCGAATCTGCTTCAGGCCGGTGGCAGCCAGGCCCAATGCCTCATCCCATGAAGCAGGGCGAAACATTTTCGACGGGTCCGCCGGATCGAAGTGTTCATTCAGGCCTTTGGCAATCCCTTCTTTTCGAACCAACGGCACTGTCAGGCGCTCCGGATGGCTGACATAATCGAAGCCATACCGCCCCTTAACGCACAGTCGCCCCTTGTTTGCCGGGCCATCGCGCCCGGTGACATAACGGATCTGGTTTTTCCCGATATGGTAGGTCAAAAGGCAGCCGACGCCACAATACGGACACACCGAATCTACGGTCTTATCAATTTGCTCTTGCCCGGCCCCCTGTGAGGGCATCAGCGCGCCAGTAGGGCACGCCTGCACACACTCGCCGCACCCAACACAGGAACTCTCGCCCATCTCATCACCGATATCGAACACGATCTGTGCTTGCGCCCCACGAAACGCCAGACCAATCACATCGTTCATCTGTTCCTCGCGACAGGCACGCACACACCGGGTGCACTGAATGCAGCTCTCAAGGTTGACAGCTATAGCAGGATGCGACACATCAGTGGGTGGCTGGCTGCGCCCGGTAAATCGACTCGCAGTCACATCGAACTTGGCACACCAGGAATCGAGCTCGGAATCAGGGTGATGGCTGACCTCGCCAACCTCTGCGCGCAGCAGTTCGAGCACCAGCGACTGGGATTGTCGGGCGCGCTTACTGTCGCTTGATACCTGCATTCCTTCAGACGGTGCGCGACAACAAGATGGCGCAAGGGTTCTTTCCCCTTCGATCTCCACCACGCACGCCCGGCAATTGCCTGCCATGGCCAGGCCATCTGAGTAACACAGGTGCGGTATCTCGACTCCCTCCCGGCGTGCTACCTGCAAAATTGTCTCATCAGAATCTGCGCTCAGGGTCCGGCCATTAAGAGAGAATTTCACACGACCGGCTGGAGTGATATCAGGTGTATTCACTGGCAACCCACCTCTTCGGGAAAGTAGCGGAGCGTACAGCGAATGGGGTTTGGTGCTGCCTGTCCGAGTCCACAGATCGATGCATCCTCCATCACAGTAGCAAGCTCTTCAAGCAGTCCACTATCCCAGACAGCGCTTTTCATCAGCTTGGCTGCTCGATCACAACCCACTCGACAGGGTGTGCACTGACCACAGGACTCGTGGGCGAAAAAATGCACCGCATTCAATGCCGCATCACGAACACGATCCCGGTCAGAAAGGATAATCACCGCAGCAGAGCCGATGAAGCAACCGTGGGGCTGCAGGGTATCAAAGTCCAGTGGTTCATCGGCCAGGGCGGCCGGCAGGATTCCCCCGGAAGCCCCGCCCGGAAAATAAGCATATAGGTCGTGCCCTTCGAGCATGCCCCCACAGAACTCATCGATCAGTTCACGGACGCTGATGCCTGCGGGTGCCAGATGGACCCCAGGATTTCTTACCCGGCCGCTGACCGAGAACGACCTTAGCCCATGGCGACCACGCCGGCCCTGACCAGCGAACCACGCGGCTCCCCGCTGCACCACATCCCGAACCCAGAAAAGCGTTTCGCAGTTATGCTCAAGTGTCGGTCGGCCAAACAGTCCAACCTGTGCCACATAGGGCGGGCGCAAGCGGGGCATGCCCCGCTTGCCTTCGATCGACTCAATCATTGCCGACTCTTCACCGCAGATATAAGCGCCAGCACCCCGGCGCACGAGCAACGTCGGTAACGGCCGGTCAAAGTTATCCTGTAGCTCCTGAATCGCACTACGAAGAATCTCGAGTACCCCGGGATACTCATCCCGTATATAAAAATAGCAGCGGTCAATACCGATGACTTGCGCCGCGACCAGGACACCCTCAAGAAAGCGGTGCGGGTCTGTCTCCAAATAGTGGCGGTCCTTAAAGGTGCCCGGCTCACCCTCGTCGATATTGATCGCCATCAAACGGGGCGCGGGCTGGTCTTTGAGGATTCGCCATTTTCTGCCAGCTGGAAAACCGGCACCCCCCAGCCCTCTTAAGCCGGAAGATTCCAGCTCCAGGATAATCGCTTCTGCACGAAACGGATCATCGTAACTCTCACGTGCCAGTACGTAACCGCCGTCGTTACAGTAGTCCTCGAACCGGATCCAATCATCAGGAGTCGCCGGCCCCAGCCTGCCGGCATCGATACAGTCAGTGACTTTCCCCAAATCGGCACGATCGACAGCATGCTGGCCCACCACAGCAACCGGTGCCTGATCACAACGGCCCACACAAGGCACACGCTGGATTCGGACCCCGTCTCCCAGCCCCACCTCCAGCGCCTGTACCAGGGCCTGAGCCCCAAACATCTCGCAGGTCACTGAGTCACAGACCCGCACGGTTAATGGCGGCGGCGGTATTCCTCCTTCATGCACCACATCGAAGTGATGATAAAAGGTGGCGACCTCGTAGACCTCGGCCGGTGCTAGCCGCAATAGATCTGCCAACGCGACCAGGTGTTTCGCCGCTAAATGTCCAAAACGATCTTGAATCCGGTGCAGGCACTCGATAAGTTGCTCAGGAGTATGGGGCAGCCCTTCGATAGACCCGAGCACCTCATCGCGTGCAGCCACGTCGAGGGCATGACCCTTACCTCGGCCCGGTACCCGGTTGCGTTTACGATTTGAGATCTTCATAACGTCCTGCGCCCTCGTGCTGCAGACCGCGACATTCTAGCGGGATGTTCACCGGGCGTTGATAGTCTGTTCTAATGGAATGATCACCCTGTTCAAGGCGAAGGGGTAGCCGAAATACGTCACCGAAATAACCTGCCAGCGCGATCAATCCGAACCCACAGCGTTAGCCGACTCCTCCTACGGCACAGCGGCGACCCGAAATGATGCCCGAGCTCAACGACCAGTATAGGGGAGGGACCAACACCAATTCTGATCCGGGTCGGAGCGTTTTTCCTCGATTGGCCCCATAATCCACCTGGTGAAAGAACGCCCATACTGATATCAATCGAGAACCCCTCTCTCTCGCCAGACCCGTGACCTACATGATTGCCGCCCATGCTTGAAGCCCGATCCCTGAGTTGTGTGCGCGGCACCCGCCTGCTCTTTGAAAATATCAATTTGCGCGTGGCGCCCGGTGAGGTTTTCCAGGTGTGCGGCGCCAATGGCGCCGGCAAAACCAGCCTGCTCAGACTTCTGTGCGGCCTCACACTCCCCGAGCGTGGCGAAATACTGTGGGGTGGTTTGCCGATCAGTGCTGACCTTGCTCGATATCATGGACAACTGGCCTACGTGGGTCACACACCCGGCCTGAAGTTTGATCTCACTGCGCGCGAAAACCTGGAGGTGACGCTTGCAATGCAACCGGCCCGGGACCAGGCCGATCTCGACCAGGTATTAGAGCGCGTTGGCCTGTCATCGTCCGCGCACATCATCTGCCGACACCTGTCGGCCGGGCAGCGTCGGCGCGTGGCAATTGCGCGTTTACACCTGACGAGCGCTTCATTGTGGATTCTGGATGAGCCGCTGTCCGCCATCGACGCCGAAGGCGTCAGCGATATCGAATCGATCCTGATCGCGCACCTCGAAGCCGGAGGCATGGTGATTTTTACCAGCCACCAGGCCATTGAACTTGCCCGTTACTCTATCGACACCGTTAACCTCGCAGGATGAGTACGCCAAACCTGGTTGATGCCCTGGGTGCACTGATCCGCCGAGATACCCGGCTGGTGGTTCGTCATCGCGGCGAACTTGCAAACCCGGTTATGTTCTTTGTCATCGTCGTATCTCTTTTCCCTTTTGGTGTCGGATCAGATCCCGAGCAACTGGCCCGTATCGGCCCCGGCATCATCTGGGTCGGCGCCCTACTGGCTACCCTGCTGGCGCTTGAAGGGCTCTTTCGATCCGATTTCGAGGATGGCACCCTCGAACAACTGGTGCTGGGCATCCACCCTCTGTCCGTTTTGGTGCTGGCCAAAGTCTTCGTCCACTGGTGCGCCACCGGTCTGCCACTGCTGGTAGCCACCCCGCTGTTGGCGATGCTGCTGAATATGGATCCTGATGTTCAGGTTGTCCTGCTGGCTTCACTGGCACTGGGTACACCGACACTGAGTCTGATCGGTGCAGTGGGCATGGCCCTGACGGTAGGCATCAGGCGCGGCGGATTACTGCTGACCCTGTTAGTACTTCCGCTCTACATACCGGTTCTGATTTTCGGCGCCAGCGTGGTGCTCGCGGCTCAGGCAGGGCTCCCCACCGCCGGCCACTTCTACGCGCTGGGTGCCATGGCTGTACTGGCACTGGCTTTGGCGCCGGTTGCTGCCGGCGCCGCCTTGCGCATCAGTTTGAACTGACTCACGCTAATGCTGTCCGGGCCCAGTACCCAGCGGCCCATGTATAAGAACGGCGCCCTCATTCGTCAGTGACGCAGCCCTCGCTGGCGTTCTTCACATTCTTAATGTATTTGTACAACGTGCCCCGAGTCGTTTTATACGCCGGCATGACCCAGTCTGCTTTTCGCTGCGCAAGTTCTTCATCGGTTAGCGCTACGTTGATTGTATTGGCATCTGCATCAAGATCGATCATGTCGCCATCGGAAACCAGGCCAATCGGTCCCCCTTCCTGCGCTTCGGGAACAACATGCCCAATCAGAAAACCGTGTGACCCGCCGGAGAACCGGCCATCCGTAATAAGCGCCACATCGGCACCCAGGCCAGCACCCATGATTGCCGAAGTCGGGGTCAACATCTCGGGCATGCCCGGCCCCCCTTTAGGACCCTCGTAACGGATAACGATTACATCCCCTTTGTGAATCCCCCCTTCTTCCAGTGCCCGAAGCATGGCCTCTTCGCCCTCGAAAACACGAGCCGGCCCGCTGAACTGCCGACCCTCTTTACCGGTGATCTTAGCGACAGCGCCTCCTGGGGCGAGATTGCCCTTGAGAATGCGGATATGGCCTGTCTCTTTGATCGGCTCTGCCAAAGAATGAAAGACCTGCTGGCCTTGTTTCAGATCATCCAATTGCTCAAGATTCTCCGTGATGGTCTGCCCCGTTACCGTTATACACCCACCATCAAGCAGACCCTCCTCAAGCAGATAACGCATTACGCCAGGAATACCACCGACGTTGTGTAGATCCTCCATAACATAACGGCCGCTAGGCTTAAGATCAGCCAGAAACGGTACGCGATCGCTGACAGCCTGAAAATCGTCAATACCCAGGGGTACGTCCACTGCCCGCGCCATAGCGATCAGATGCAGGACTGCATTGGTGGACCCGCCGAGGGCGGAAACGATCACCATCGCATTCTCGAAGGACTGGCGTGTCATGATGTCACGGGGGCGCAGATCCAACTCCAGAAGCTTTCGTACGGCAGCACCGGCGCCAAAGCACTCTTCCATCTTTTCTGGTAACACAGCTGGTGTTGAAGAACTATAAGGCAGTGCCATGCCCATAGCCTCAATTGCGCTCGCCATCGTGTTGGCCGTGTACATGCCGCCACAGGCACCAGCTCCGGGACAGGCCTGGGTTACGATTTCCTGGCGCTCTTCATCGCTGATGGCTTTGGCCAGGTACTGGCCATAACTCTGGAAAGCCGAGACAATATCAACAACCTGGCTACCGGCGTGGCCCGGTTTAATCGTTCCGCCGTAGACCATCAATGCCGGTCGGTTGACCCGGCCCATTGCGATCAAACAGCCTGGCATATTCTTGTCACAACCAGGGACGGTTACCAGGGCGTCATACCATTGACCTCCCATAACCGTCTCGATCGAATCTGCAATCAGGTCTCGCGATTGCAGCGAATAACTCATCCCCTCCGTGCCCATCGAAATACCGTCGCTGACACCGATGGTATTAAAGCGCATGCCAATCATCCCCTCGTTCCGGACTCCTTCACCAATTCGACGGGCGAGGTCATTCAGATGCATGTTGCAGGTATTGCCTTCCCACCACATGCTGGCAATACCGACCTGCGGCTTGTCCATGTCGGCCTCATCCATGCCGGTGCCGTAAAGCATTGCCTGCGAGGCACCTTGGGACCGGGGCTGGGTAATCCGGGAACTAACCTTGTTCAATTTGTTAGTCATCACTTTCTCCGTCTCTCCTTACTTTTTATAGTGGCGCGTTAAAAAACAACGCGAGTTAGCACTCCTTTGTTCTCACGCGCCGTTATCGGCTGATTCAGCTATATACGTGGTAACACTGCTCGCCGAGTCCCGCAACACCCAGGCGCAGCCTGTCACCGTCGCGAAGAAAACGTGGGGGCTGCCTACCCATACCTACGCCCGGGGGTGTACCGGTGGCAATGATATCGCCAACATCCAGGCTCATGCACTGACTGAGGTAGGCAATGATCTCGAATACCGGAAAAATCATGTTAGCCGTACTGCCCTGCTGGACCCGTTCCCCGTTAAGCTCGAGCCACAGTTCCAGTGCCTGTGGGTCACCCACCTCGTCAGGCGTGACCAGCCAAGGGCCAATGGGGCCATACCCGTCAGCTGATTTGCCTTTGGACCAGTTACCGCCCCGCTCAATCTGCCATTCCCGCTCGGAAAGATCATTCACGACACAGTAACCGGCAATATACTCCGAGGCCTCCTTCGGCGTAATGTATTTGGCCTGCCGACTGATCACCACGCCCAGCTCTACCTCCCAGTCACTTTTCTGGGAGCCCCGAAGCAATTCAATATCATCGTAGGGCCCCGTGATCGCACTGACCGCCTTCATGAACACCACTGGCTCCTTAGGCAACGCCATACCCGTTTCGATGGCATGATCACGATAGTTAAGCCCAATACAGACAAACTTTCCCGGTCGACCCGTGCAGGGCCCGATTCGTTGCCCGGCCGTCACTCGCGGTAATTCCAACGGGTCAAGGGCTGCCAAGCGCGACAATGTCTGCGGACCCAGCGTATCGGGACCCAGGTCATCAATAATGCAGGACAGATCCCTTAATTCACCCTGCCGGTCGAGCACTGCCGGCTTTTCCTCCCCCGCGGGGCCGTAACGTATCAACTTCATTGCGTAGCCGGCTCCGAAGCAAAGTCTTGCAGTGCTTGTGATAATTCCCCCTGCAGATCGCGCTCCAAACTGTTGGCATACTCATCTACCGGAACCTCAGCCAATTCGGAGCTGCCCCCCACCGCAGCCTGCAACTGGAACTGCAGCATTTGGGGTATATCAATCATCAGGCTGGGCATGTCCCAGCGACCACTGATCCGCAACGGCAATACCATCACGCCGGAGTTAAAAGGCGGGGGCAGCATAGCTGCGATCTCCGGCTTATCCAGGGTTAACGATATCCGGTAATCAATTGCTCCACTCTCCAACACTAATCCCCCATGCCCACGAACATCCAGGCCACCGGCCTGGAAAGCAAGATCCTCGTTAATCACAAGCCCCTGTTCCACCCGCAACGTTGCATTGATATCTCCCAGGGAGGTAAAAGTGCTCTCCCCAACCCACTCACTGCCATCGCCGAGAGTATTACGGCCAAGGCGCTCTATCCATGTGCCAAGATTAACGCCTTTAACACGTCCTTCCTGGGCAGCAACCCTGATGACACCACGAGCAGAGGCCATCCGGCTGACGGCGTCGACACCCGAGAATGCCAGAGTTGCAGAAAAGTTACCCTGGGCCTCAATCATCTCGGTAAGGCCAAGATCTCCCAGTAAGTTGCCGATTTGGCACTGGCGAACTTCCTGTCGGGTTTGAAAGCTCAGATCAGCCCCATTAACCTGCAGCAGCGTGTCGACGCGCGCCGTGCCTCCATAAAATCCGGCGGTGATGGGTGAGGCGCTAACCCGCCCACTATGGGCATGGAGCGGCATGACGACATCACTTAACACGACGCCGGCGGAGTGGAGTGAGCCGATCCGCAGCGTACCGCTGGCCTGGCTCTGCGCAGCCAGGACAGCGGGAAGATTCAACACCACCAGAGTATCAAAAGGCTGTTGATTTTCCCGTTGCACAAAGTCCCCCAGATCTAACGAGGGAATGGTTAGGTCGAAGTCAAAAACCGGACTCCCAGACCACTGTTCCACTTCCAGTTCACCCCGAATCTGGGTGGCATTCAGGCTTAGCTGTAGCCCAGTGAGTGATAATGCCTCGCTATCCAGCTCAAATGAACCTGAAGCGCTCGCCGCACGAAATGCCGATGGCGTGAACGCGTCCCAGTTTATCTCCCTGGCGCCTAGCATTCCCCGCAGATCAGCGTCTGCCATTTTAAAGTGGCCGCGCCCAGCAAAGGAGGTCCCGCGAACGGCTCCCAGCAGATCGCCCAGTTCTACCGACCATTCCAACGTCTTCAGATGCAGCCGCTGAGCTCCCGGAACCCCTGCGATCTCACGCAAATGCGCATCCTGTACCGTAATATCGGCGAACAACCGGCCCGGGGACTCGTAACGGGGATCAAAAGAGATGGGCCCTTCCAGAGCGAAACGATAACCTGTCCGAGTCTCTATCTCCCGGGCAATAGGGCCTCGAAAATCCGTGGGGTCAAATAGAGTCAATACCCAGATAAGGACTACCAGCAGAACGAACACCAGGGCGCCAGCACTCCAGAGAAGCGCCCGCATGGCTGACTTCATGCTGCGAAGTTCGCCAATGCGTGCGAGTCTGTCAGGGGGTCAGTTTGCTGCGCTATGACCTGTCGCACCTTTGCCTGCGCAGCCTCGATCGCCTCCATACCGGCATCCGCCCTAAATGCCTGCTCGCTCAAAGTACGCCGCCAGGCCCGGGCACCCGGTTGCCCATGGAATAAGCCCAGCAGATGGCGGGAGAGGCCTTTTAACGGCACGCCTTGAGCAAGCTGGCGGGCCATATAGGGTTTGTAGTCCTCAAGAATCTGCCAGCGAGATTGCGCTCCCCCAGTTCGACCGAACAGCTCCCGGTCGACCGCCGCCAGGGTCCAGGGGTTCTGATAAGCCTCACGACCCATCATCACGCCGTCAACGTAGTCCAACTGGGTATGCGCCTGGGCCAGATCTCTGATACCGCCATTCATTACCACGGTAAGCTCCGGAAAAGTCCGTTTGAGGGCGTGGACCCGGGCATACTGGAGCGGTGGTATCTCGCGGTTCTGACGGGGACTTAAGCCCGACAGCCAGGCCTTGCGGGCATGCACGATGAACACCTGGCAACCTGCATCTGCGATCACTCCAACAAAGTTCGTCAGATACTCAAACTGGTCGTCGTGATCGACGCCAATCCGGCATTTGACGGTGACCGGAATCGATACCACCGCACGCATAGCTGCAACGCACTGTGCCACACGGTGTGGCTCGTGCATCAGACACGCACCAAAACGGCCAGCCTGCACCCGATCTGACGGACAGCCGGCATTAATATTGATCTCTTCGAACCCGGCAGCTTCGCCCAGTTGGGCACACTGCGCCATGGCATCCGGCTCACTACCGCCCAGCTGCAAGGCAAGCGGGTACTCCCCCACATCATGCGCGAGGAACCGCGCCTGATCACCATGCAACAACGCCCCCGTTGACACCATCTCGGTATACAGGCGCGCGTGCCGGGAGAGAAGTCTTAGCAGATATCGTTCGTGCCGGTCCGTCCAACCCATCATGGGTGCGACACAAAAACGATGGCCCGATACAAGCATTGGGTTTAGCACGTTGGGGTTCCACAGACGGTGACAATCAGGCGCCGATGATGAGAACGGGCACGGTGTTCCCACAGGTATACACTCTGCCAGGTACCCAGCACCAGCCGACGGTCTGCGACCGGCACGGTCAGTGTCGTATCGGTGAGAACGCTTCGAATGTGGCCCGACATATCATCCGGTCCTTCGCTGGTATGGGTATAACGCGAACTACCATCGGGTACCACATGCTGCATGAACTGCTCCAGATCAAAATGGACCGCGGGGTCCGCATTCTCGGTTACCGTCAAGGAGGCACTGGTGTGTGTGCTGAAAATATGGCATAACCCGATTCCGATTCCGGATCGATCTACCAGCTCGGCTACCAATGGCGTGATATCGCGGATTTCCCGTCCCTGGCTGTGGACCCACAGGTCCTCCTGGAACCACTTTGTCATTTCATGGACTAACTGCGAAAAAAGACTGTCGGAAAATCTACGTGAGCGATAACCTAACACGAATACTGGAAAAGATCGAACAAGCCGGGATCGCGCCGATTCCAGCGACCATGCAGCGCGGGCTTGAAAAAGAAAGTTTGCGCATCGACGCAGATGGTGTCCTCTCGCAACGACCCCACCCAGAATCCCTGGGTGCAGCACTGACGCATCGCTACATCACAACGGATTACTCTGAAGCTCTTCTTGAGTTTGTCACGCCGGTAACAGCTACGGTACCCGCCCTACTGGATTTCCTGTCGGGACTGCATCAGTTTGCTTATCGTAATATTGGGGATGAGAAACTCTGGGTTAACAGCATGCCCTGCATCCTGCACGGCGAGGACAGCATCCCGATCGCCGATTATGGCAACTCCAACGCCGGGCGAATGAAGTCGGTTTATCGGACGGGCCTTGCCTACCGCTATGGCAAATTGATGCAGACCATCTCTGGGATTCATTTCAATTTTTCCTTGAATGATGCCTTCTGGCAGCCCTACCGCGACTTTCTAGGATCAACGGAACCATTACGAGATTTTAAGTCGGAGCAGTATCTAGGCCTGATGCGCAACTTTTACCGCCATGACTGGGTGATACCTTATCTCTTTGGTGCTTCACCTTCTGTTTGCCGCACTTTTCTCGAGGGCCGCCCGCATCACCTGCAACAACTCGGCCAGACCAGTTACTACCTGCCCCACGCCACCAGTTTGCGACTTTCCGATCTGGGCTACCAGAGTGAAGCCCAGGCAACCGTACATCTCAGCCTGAACAGTCTGGCTGAATACACGGAATCGTTAGTTCGGGCCACCACCGAACCCTACCCTCCTTACCAGAAGATTGGTATCAAAGTAGACGGCGCCTATCGCCAACTCAACAGTTCGCTGCTCCAGATTGAGAACGAATACTATGCCTCGATACGGCCTAAACGGATCGCCCACTCTGGCGAGAGGCCCAGCCATGCTCTGCAGGCACGCGGGGTTGAATATATTGAGTTACGCTCACTTGACCTCGACCCTTTCCTGCCCGTGGGCATCGACGAGGATGGAATCCGCTTCCTGGAACTGATGATGCTCGCTTCCCTGCTACAACCCAGCGCACCCATGGATTGGGAGGAGTTCGTGCAGTTGCGCAACACGCGAACCCGTGTCGCAGAATACGGTCGGGATCCCGACCTGGTGATCACCGACGGTACTGGCCGGGCGTGCCCATTGCGCAATTGCGGTCTTGACCTGATCGCCAGCCTCGAACCATTGGCAGCCTATCTGGATCAATCTTCACAGGGCTATCAGCAGGCCCTCACGCGCCAACGGGCCGCGTTCGAAGATTCTCAAAATACCCCGTCGGCGCGCGTACTTGCAGGTGTGCACGAGCATAATAATGTCTTCTTTGCCTTTGCAATGACACAGGCAGAGCGCCACGAAAATAACTTCAAAAACGCTCCGGTAAAAGAAACTGAGAACGACCTGCTGTACCGCGAAGCACAAGAATCACTGCGTCAGGCACAACAGATGGAGCAGGATGACACACTGGATTTTGAGACCTTCCTGGATCACTACTTCAATCAATGACTGTAATTTCGGGCGCCCCTCTCGCCACCCCTTAAGTACCACTCATGCATGCCAGATTCGTGTAAACCACAGAAAGTGGTCGCCTGTTTTGTCTCGCCGCATGGCTTTGGCCATGCCTCGCGTACCAGTGCCATTCTTGAAGCCCTGCACGAACAAGAAGAAAATCTGAGGATTGAACTGTTTACTCAGGTTCCGCCCTGGTTCTTCTCCCGGGTACCGGGCCAGATCGGCTACCACGAGCTTGACTGTGATCTGGGTCTGATACAAACCGATGCGCTACATCCGGATCTGAATGCAACGGTCGCTGAACTGGGTCGCCGGCTTCCGCTGGATTCCCAGCAGATCAAGAACCTGGGTGACACACTCCGGACCCTGGGCTGCTGTGCCGTCATCTGCGATATCGCCCCACTGGGCCTGGCAGCCGCCGCGGCAGCCAAAATCCCCTCGGTGCTGGTGGAGAATTTCACCTGGGATTGGATCTATTCGGGTCTGGCCGAATCCACACCAGCATTGACTCCCTTCAGTGAGTTGGTGGCGCCGCTTTTCAATAGTGCCGATCTGCACATCCAAACAGAACCTGTATGCGATCCGGTAACGCACGCACATCGCACCGGCCCTGTCAGCCGCCGTCCCCACCAGGATGCGATCACGACACGATGCCAGTTGGGCCTTAATCCGGATCGACCGCTGGTGTTTGTCAGCATGGGTGGCAACCCCTTGGATTTCCCATTTGCTGGGCGTCTGCGTTTCGAATTTACACCGTTTGATTTTGTGGTCGCCGGAATCGGCAATAGGATAAACACTCAGGAGAATGTCACCTTTTTGCCCGCCAAAAGTTCGTTCTATCACCCAGACCTTGTCCATGCCGCAGACGTTGTGGTCGGTAAAGTAGGCTACAGCACCACTGCGGAGGTTTATGAAGCGGGTGTTCCCTTTGGCTACGTGACCCGTGAGGGTTATCCGGAAATGGAGCCACTGGTTAGATTCCTGCAGCAAGAGGTGCCCGGGGTACCCCTGGGCACGAACGCCTACCTCGATGGGTCCTGGCTGAATCAACTGCCCCTGTTGCTTTCGTTAAAGCGGCGCAGTCGTAGCGGTCTTCGTGGCGCAACCCAGTGCGCCACACTGATCCGAGACCTGCTATAGCCCCTGCGATACAACGCTCAATGAGACAGTTCTGAAATAAGGGCCCGCAGAAACTGCTCCCCCGAGTTAATCTCCGATAGGTCGATATATTCATCAGGCTGATGTGCCTGGTCGATTGACCCAGGGCCGCATAACACTGACGGGAACCCAGCACCCTGGTAGTGCCCCGCTTCCGCACCGTAAGCGACCCGGGTGGTATCCAGCCTACCCGTCAACGCCTGCACCAAATTCAGTACCGATGACTCGGATTCATCAAAAGCGGGGGAGCGTGCAAAAACCTGAGTATCAATACCGCACGCAGCGTGACGGGCATGCATACCGGGTAACACCTCTTCGCGACAGAAACGTTCGAAACCATCAATCAGCACCTGAGGATCCTCCCCGGGAATATTTCTGATGTCCCAGGTGAACTCGCATTCGCCGGAAATAATATTCAACGCAGTGCCGCCACGGATTACGCCCACGTGGACGGTAGTGAAGTGAGGCTCAAAGCCATTTCCCATTGGCGTTGTGGCTGCGAGGCCATCAGCCACCGACTCCAGGTGACTGACCAGTCGTGCGGCGGTCATCACAGCACTGACACCACGGTGGGTCTGGCTGGAATGCGCCTGGTAACCTCGAACGGTCGTGCGCAATGCCACGATGCCCTTGTGGCCAGTTACCGCACCCATGGTCGTCGGTTCACCCACAATCACCCCCTGCGGTTGAGGAAGTTCACGCCGAATCACCTCGATCATATCCGGCGCCCCCAGGCACCCGACTTCCTCGTCATATGACAGCGCCAGATGCACAGGTCGTCGCAGTTGCTTCATTTGTGGGATCAGGGCGAGCGCAATACCAATAAATCCCTTCATGTCGCAACTGCCCCGTCCGTACAGGCGATCAGCCCGACGTTGCAGGACAAAGGGATCACTACTCCAGTCTTGCCCGTCGACCGGAACGACATCGGTATGACCAGAGAGCACGATCCCGCCTTCTATCATGGGTCCGACGGTAGCAATCAGATTCGATTTTTTTCCATCAGCGCTGGGTACCCGCCGCGAATCGATGCCCTGATCGTAAAGCAGATTCTGGACGAAATCGATCAGCGGCAGGTTGCTGTCTCGAGAGACCGTGTTAAACCCGACCAGTTTTTCGATCATCGTGATACTGTCCATAAGGCATTAGTCTATTCCGAACGCGCCAGATTATGAAATTGGGGCGACCCGCAGGGCACGCAGATTTGGCGGAAACCCTTGATTGCGGTAGCCTTGGCGCCCCTCCAGTTCAATCCACGGGCCCGGGAGCCCTGTATACCAAAATGAAGCTACAGAATATCGGCGTGATCGGCGCTGGCACTATGGGTAATGGGATTGCACAAACGTGTGCAATCCGAGGCTATAAAGTCATCATGCATGATGTATCCGAAAGCCGCGTGAATAAAGGCTCGGATATGCTGGAAAACAGTCTCGGCCGACTGGTGAAAAAAGAAAAAATCTCCCAGGACGATTGCGACCAGGCGCTCGCTCGAATTGAGACTACGACCGATATCGGCGCCATGGTCGACTCTGATCTGGTGGTTGAGGCCGCGAGTGAGAATATGGAGGTCAAACTGCAGATTTTTTCCCAATTGCATGAGACCTGTGGCGAACACGCGATTCTCGCCTCCAACACCTCTTCCCTCTCGCTAACGCGTATCGCCGCCGCCAGTGGCCGGCCCGACCGGGTTATTGGTATGCATTTCTTTAACCCAGTCCCCCTCATGGCCTTGGTCGAAGTTATTCGGGCTCTGCAGACCTCAGACAAGACCTACGACGCTGTAGAAACTTTGGCTCGGGATTTAGGTAAGACACCGGTCAGTGTCAAGGATAGTCCCGGGTTTGTCGTTAACCGGATGCTGGTACCGATGATCAACGAAGCCGCGTTTATCTTGTATGAGGGTCTCGCCCAAGCCGAGGATATCGATGCTGCCATGAAGCTCGGCGCGGCACACCCTATGGGGCCGCTGACCCTGGCCGATATGATCGGCCTGGATGTTTGTCTGTGGGTGATGGATGTTTTGCATCAGGAGTTTGGTGACTCCAAATTCCGCCCGTGCCCCCTGCTGAAACAAATGGTCGACGCGGGTTATCTGGGACGCAAGAGTGGCCGGGGCTTTTATGATTACAGCGGATAAAACCCGGATCAATTGATAGACTGGTGCAGGGCCGTTATCGATAACAAGATGGACGGGATAATGCACCCCCTGCGACTAGGTATTGATACCGGCGGCACCTACACCGACGCGGTTCTGCTTGATGACCACGGTGCGGTTGTCAGTACCGCCAAGGCTTTAACCACACATCATCAACTCACTGCCGGCATCCACGAAGCGTTAGGGCAACTTCCCAAAGAGCAGTTAGGCCAGAGCGCACTGGTCTCATTATCCACCACACTCGCCACCAATGCGGTTGTTGAGGGCCGCGGTACTCCGGTCTGTCTGCTGCTGGCAGGCTATACCCCTAAGCAGGTGGATCAAGCTCAACTCGAGCAGATTGTCCGGGGCGGAGGTTGCACGTTAATAACCGGCGGCCATGACGCGGGCGGTGCTGAGCGTGAAGTACTTGACCTGGCCAGAGCGCGCCAGGCCATCCTCGAACAACGCGACGAGGTCGCAGCATTTGGGGTCTCGAGCCTGTTCGGGGTGCGTAATCCAGAGCACGAACGCCGTCTGCGCAAACTGGTTAATTCGCTGACTGACAAACCTGTTACCTGTGGCCACGAATTAGCATCTCAATTGGACGCGCCGCGCCGCGCACTGACGGTGGCGTTAAACGCTTCCCTGATTCCCTACATAGATGAGTTGATCCGTGCGATTCAGACTATTCTGGGTGAGTATCGGATCAGCGCACCCTTGATGATGGTCAAGGGAGACGGTTCTCTGATTAGCGCAGAACTGGCGTTGTCCCGACCGGTCGAAACAATTCTCTCGGGGCCGGCAGCCAGTGTCATGGGTGCGACCCTGATGCATCGTCAGGACAACGCCATCATCGCCGACATGGGAGGCACCACCACCGATATCGCGATCGTTACCCAGGGCCAGCCTGTCGTGAGCGCCAAGGCAACCGTGATCGGTGAATGGCGGCCCATGATTGAGGCAGTACGGGTTTTTTCCGTAGGACTGGGCGGGGATAGCGAAGCACGTTTCCAAGGGGGGGTTGGGCTAGCGATCGGACCCCGGCGTGTGATTCCGATGAGCCTGCTAGCACATCGGAATCCGGAAATACTGGCTATTTTGGAACAGCGCGTGACGGCACCCGCCAGCGCCCGCAGTAACCGTTTTGCTGTCCCGATCTTCGCCGAAGCCAGTCAACGCAGAAAATTCTCCCAGATTGAGGAAAAAGCCTGGCAGCGCCTGAACGAGGGGCCCCTAGATCTCGAGGAGATTGCCGAGACCGACAGGGAACTGACCCGGGCGGTCGCGAGACTGGTTCGAGGCGGCGTCGCAATCTATAGCGGTTTTACCCCCACTGATGCCGCCCACGTGCTCGGCAAGGTTGATCATTGGTCGGTGCGCGCCGCTGAGCTCGCTGCCGTTATCTGGGCCCGACAGATGCGCCAAATCTATGGCTGGGGGCAATTCGACCTGGCCGATCCGGCGGCACCCAGTCAGGTCGTGCATGACTACGTGATCAAAGCCATCTGCCAGACCCTGGTATCGGCCTGCCTGGCAACCGATCCGCAGCAGCACAACCATGCAGAACGTGAGCGGACAGCGCGATTATTCAGTGAATGGATAACCGGCTTCACCCCGATGGATGCTGGTCTGTTCTCGGTACAACTGGACCCAGAACGCACCCTGGTCGCGGTGGGTGCACCGGCTACCGTATATTATCCCGCTGTCGCTGAGCAGTTCAGAATCCCCCTTGCCCTGCCGGAACACGCCGCCGTTGCCAACGCCATTGGTGCCGTCGCCGGCAGCATCGTCCAACGCGTACAGATAACCGTGACCCAACCCATCCAGGGAATTTTTCGGGTGTTCCGGCCAGACGGCCCGGCCGACCATGCAAACCTGGAGCAGGCATTGTCAGATGCTGAATTCCAGGCCACGGCGCTCGCGCGAGTCCACGCGGCCAATGCTGGGGCGCAGGAGATCCGGACAAGCGTCGCGCGTGATCTCGATTCAGTAGATGACCCCGATTCTCCTGCGGTTGTCTTTTTTGAGGGGCGGATCACGGCCACTGCAACGGGTCGACCCGCTGTGGGGTCCGGACCCGCTGCTTTGCCTGAAACCGCGACAAGCGTACAATCGCGCGCGGACCCGTCGAACCAGCAGAACTAAGCCGACAACGCCCATGAATGCCAGTATCAAGAACGGCTCGCGAAAAGACATAAACGACCGACCGCATATTTACTATGACGGGTACTGGATCCGTTACTATGCCCCACCCGCAGAAACGCTTTCCGCCAAGCGTGATTTGCTGCTGATGCTGACACGCCGGACTTTCCACCATACCGAATCTGGGATCAATACACCGGGAAACAAGGTGGAAAGCGCCCGCTCCTGTTACCAAGCTGAGCTGGACCCCGCACGCAAGCGTGTTAATGCCGCTATGCTCGCCGGTGCCTTATTCAATCGTGCTACAGATATTTTCACCAGCATCGTCAGTCTCGAAAGCAAAGGCATCGGGGTGAGTCCTGATAACGAGCTGATGCGCGAGTGTAGCGCGTGTTTTGAAGAGGCACTTGAGCTGGGCAAACAGGTGCGCCATCCGAGTGGGCATGAAGGTATCGACGAGCTCTGGGGTGAACCGTTTAAAGTGTTTACGCACTCGATCGCAGGTTACTACGCAAGCCGTTACGTCAAGATTTCTCAGACCATGAGGGCCATTGACGGAATTGCCAGTCGGATTGTGAAAGTCTTTGGACAGATGCCCAGTTTCCACGGGATCGGGAACACGGTACGCGAATTTGCTAAGGCTGGGCGGGTTGAGTGTGAGATGATGAAGAGTGACCCGGATTTTTTCAACAACTGGCCGGAATTTGTGACGCTGAAAGAGCAGATCAAGGCTTTCCGGCCGACTCCTCCGGCTGGCCTCAGCGCACTGGCCCGAATTCAACTGCAGCGTGGGTGCCGCCTACTCAGTGATGGTACTGATCTGATCTCCTATATGGCAGGGGTGCGCGTGCCCATGCCTAAAAGCAAGCAACAGTATCTTGAGACCCTGGATGACTTTGAGGTGGATTGCCGGGGAGTTGGGCTCAAGTCAGAGTCCGCTTAGTCTCGCTGATCAGCCAGTCTACAACTGTCACCAGCGCTGCTTCCCGACTAGCTCCGGCCTCGCGTTCACGGTAGAAGATCTCCAGTTGCCGCTGTGAACTACTGCCGCGAGAAAGAATCACCCGCGCGTGCGCTACTTCGTCCTGGCAATTGAAATACTCGGCATCCTCGGCAACCAGTTCCAACATTTCCTCAAGCAACTCGGCATAGGGAATTAAGGTGCCTCGGCCAAAATCCAGCAGTTCCGCGACACAGCCATAACGTTGCGCACGCCAGCGGTTTTCCGCGATCAACATACGGGCATAGCGACGCCACCGCTGATTCTGAGCTCGCAATCGGTACAGCATCCGTAGCCAGCAACGATACAGTGCCGCCAGACAAACCGCGTCCTCCAATGATGTGCAGACATCCGTAACGCGAAGCTCAAGAGTCGGAAAACGGGCACTCGGGCGCAGGTCCCACCAGATCTTGGTGGCATCCTGAATAATACCTGCCCGCGACAAGATCTCCACATGGCGGTTGTACTCGGCAAAACTTTCAAACGCCTCAGGCAGGCCGGTGCGAGGCATCTCATCCCACACGGCAATCCGGTAGGACTGCAGACCCGTGTCCTGACCCTCCCAGAAAGGAGACGAACCGCTCAATGCCAGAAGATGCGGAATAACATATGCCATCTGATCGAGCAGATCCATCCGCAGTTCATCGTGCTCGATTCCCACATGGACGTGCATGCCGCAGATCATCAGTCGCCGGGCAACCTGCTGTAGATCCCTCTCAAGATCGTCGTAACGGCTCTTTGGTGTGTGTTCCAGGTCTTCTGGCCGCGCCCAGGGGTGAGTTGACGCCGCCACAAGCTCAAGACCGTAACCGGAAATCAATCTTGAGACCGACTGGCGCAGTGATGCCAGCTCTGCACGAACTTCGGCAATATCCTGACAAACCTTCGTCCCCACCTCCACCTGGCATTGCAGAAATTCCGGGCTGACCTGCTGTCCTAATTCAGCCGAGAGGTCGGACATCAGTCCCTGTGGGGCTTTTCGAATCAGGTCACGCGTTTGCCGATCCACCATGAGGTATTCCTCCTCCACCCCGATCGAAAAACTGGGCGAGCGCATCAGCCAGGCACCCGACGGTGGTAGAGGTCTGGTTGAGCAAGAATGGGGGCCAGATGCCCGGCGAGACATTCTGCCCAGGCTAATGCCCCGGATTCTGTCTGGATGAGATCCTGGCGAACCTCAATCAGGACATGCGGGAGACCAACAGCACCACCGTGGGTTTCAATCGTATAACCCACTTGCTCTCGGGCATCGTAGGGTTGGTTATCGCCAACGCAAAGGTCGGAATCACGGCGCATACTATGCAATAGCGGTTGACTTATCCGTTGGTCATCCACCCACAGGATCCCAACTTCCCACGGTCGGTTCTCACAACCCAACTGCGGAGTAAAGCTATGCACTGCGATGAGTGCCGGGGTTCCCTGAGTTGTGCGAATATGTTCAACCTGGGCCGACACGGCGTTATGGTAAGGCACAAAAACCTCCTCGGTGCGGCAGGACCTTTGCGCCGTCGTCAGGTTTAAGTTCCCCGGTACCAAAGTGCCGTCAGCACTCGAGACGATCGAGGTGGAATCGCTGAGATGTCGGTTAAGATCAATCACCAGTCGCGAAAATCGTCCCAGTATCAGTGATCCTTGTAACAACCGCGCCAAGCGCCGAGCAAGCGTCTCACAGCCGATATCCAGCGCGATATGTTCGCCCAGAACTATCGGGTCGAGCCCCAGATCATTCAGCACCCGGGGTATAGTGTTTCGAGCATGGTCACATACCAGAAGCAACGGTGCCTGTGGATCAGGGTTATCGATCTCGTACGGTGGAGTCTCATCGATCGAAAGTAAAGTGGGTCTATCAGTATGGCCGCTTCTGGTATCCAAGTTGCTTCCTTTTTCTTCTTAAACCCCGGTTCTGGGTTATGCTTATGCCAGGCACCGAGCTGACTGACTCCGAGTGCATCATCAACCGGAATCCGTGAGCTTGCCCCGACCTGCCAAAGACTACGCGCTTTTGCTCCTGCTTGCCATCATGTGGAGCGGTTCTTTCGCCTTTATCAAGATCGGGGTTGCCACTATTGGACCGCTGGCGCTGACCAGCGCACGGCTGGGGATCGCTGCCGTCATTCTTTACGTCTGGCTCCGTATTAATGGGCAACATCTACCTCGCGATCCCACCTCGGTGATGATTTTCGCATTCCTCGGCTTATTTGGGAACGCATTACCTTTCAGCCTGATCAGCTGGGGAGAAATACATATCGACAGTGGCCTGACTGCAGTCTTAATGGGTGTCATGCCAGTGACTACCGCCATATTAGCCCATCTTTTTATCCGGGATGAGCCTTTCACCCGACGCACCGCTGCGGGCATTTTCGTCGGCTTTTGCGGCCTCGCGATACTGGTGGGGTCAGACGTGCTGGCCGGTCTGACGGCACCGGTACTGGCGCAATTGGCCGTGATCACCAGTGCGGTTTGCTACGGTGCCTCGGCAACCTTCACACGTTATTTCGGGGGGCACGCCAGTGGGATAGCCATGGCAGCCGGCGCCGTGCTGGCTGGCTTTTTATGGATGGTACCAGTGACCCTGCTGGTCGAACCACCCTGGGAGGCGCAGCCGGGATTAGGGGCCCTAGTCGCCATTGGCTACCTGGGACTTGGGCCTACCGCGCTCGCGGCTCTGCTTTTTTTCTATCTGATTCCCCGCTTGGGCGCGAACACCTTCGCTCAGGTGAACTATGTGGTTCCAGTACTCGGTGCGCTATGGGGAGTGATCTTTCTGAGCGAATACGCCTCCTGGCGGCTGCTCAGCGCATTGGCCCTGGTATTGACCGCGGTTGCTATTGTCCGGGGCCCCTCGTCACAACGGCAACGCCAAGAACCCGGCCCAGATTAATCCAGTAGCTGGCGCACCATATAAGGCAAGATACCACCGTGACTGTAGTATTCCCATTCCTTGGGGGTATCGATACGTACCTGTGCGCTAAAGGCCTTCTCGCTGCCATCGGGGCGAGTCATGCACACTTTAACCTCACGATCGCCCACAACTGGTTGAGACAGGTCAAAGACTTCATCACCGTTAATACCCAGATCCATCGCATTCTCGCCGCTGGCAAACTGTAACGGCAACACCCCCATACCCACCAGGTTAGACCGATGAATACGTTCGAAGCTCTCGACCAGCACCGCTTTGACTCCGAGTAAAGCCGCACCTTTCGCTGCCCAGTCACGCGACGAGCCGGTGCCATACTCCTTGCCGCCGATAACGAGCAGCGCACTTCCCTGGTCCGCGTAGCGCATAGCCGCGTCGTAGATCGTCATCTGCTCACCATCCGGATGAAATGTAGTCCAACCCCCCTCCGTACCGGGCGCCATAGCATTGCGAAGACGGATATTCGCGAATGTACCTCGCATCATCACCTCGTGATTACCTCGACGCGAGCCGTAGGAATTGAAGTCGGACGGCGCAACGCCATGCTCACGAAGATAATGTCCCGCTGGGCTGTCAGCCTGGATTGCACCCGCCGGTGAGATATGATCAGTGGTAATGCTGTCACCCAGCAGTGCCAATACCCGTGCACCCTGAATCTGTGGGATACCACTTGGATCTCGACCCATCTGATCGAAATAGGGTGGCCGCCGGACATAGGTAGATTCTGTCTCCCACGCAAACCGGTTACCGGCACTGACCGGCACGGCACCCCAGCGATTGTCGCCACGAAATACATCCGCATAGCGTGAACGGAACATATCGCGGGTTACATGCGTAGCAACGGCCTGATTGATCTCCTCCTGCAAAGGCCAGAGTTCTTGCAAGGTGACCGGCTGGCCCTGTGAGTCCACACCCAGGGGGTCTGTTGCAAAGTCAATATCCACGGTACCGGTCAAGGCATAAGCCACGACCAACGGTGGCGAGGCGAGAAAATTCATGCGGACATCCGCATGCACCCGACCCTCAAAGTTGCGGTTACCAGACAGTACCGAGCACACGACGAGTTCCTCGCCCCGGACCGCTTCACTGACCGGCGTTGGCAAAGGCCCGGAATTGCCAATGCAGGTAGTGCAGCCGTAACCCACTACCGCAAACCCAATACTCTCAAGGTCATCGAGCAAACCCGCGGCCTGGAGATAGTCCGTGACCACCTGCGAGCCTGGCGCCAGTGACGTTTTGACCCAAGGCTTAACCGAAAGACCCCGCTTGCGCGCGTTTCGTGCCAGCAGGCCCGCCGCCATGATCACACCAGGATTCGAGGTATTGGTACAA
Organism: Acidiferrobacteraceae bacterium; assembly: GCA_002726415.1. Lineage (GTDB taxonomy): Bacteria > Pseudomonadota > Gammaproteobacteria > Arenicellales > UBA868 > UBA868. The sequence goes on from PBSU01000006.1 coordinate 35,215, forward strand.
CTGGTAATCGCGGCGATAACTACCGCCAGATCATGCAATTCTGTGACTTCCCCTTCCAGGGTCAAACTACAGGAACGCGATTCCCCACTGGGACGCAGACCCGGGAGCGCGCTCCGGATCGCGGGCTTTGCATCCGTTAATGCGATTCGGTCCTGGGGTCGTTTTGGTCCTGCGATACTCGCTGCCACCTCACTGAGATCGAGACTCGCTGTCTCGCTGTACTGCGCTGGAACCGTACTGCTGTCACGAAACAACCCCTGGCGCCGACTGTAGGCCTCAACCAACGCGATCTCTTCGTCGGAACGACCGGTAAGACGCAGATATTCCAGCGTTTCCTGATCAACCGGAAAAAACCCGCAAGTCGCGCCATACTCGGGCGCCATATTGGCAATGGTGGCCTTGTCAGCCAAGGACAGATGATCCAGGCCATCTCCATAGAACTCGACGAACTTACCTACCACTCCCTGGCGGCGCAGCATCTCAACGACATTAAGGACAAGATCGGTCGCGGTCGCACCCTCCGGTAGCGTGCCAGTCAGTTCAAATCCAACTACATCCGGTATCAGCATCGTGACAGCCTGCCCAAGCATTGCTGCCTCGGCCTCGATGCCTCCTACCCCCCAACCAAGGACACCCAAGCCATTAACCATCGTGGTATGCGAATCTGTTCCCACCACGGTGTCTGGGTAGGCCACTTGTTCGACACCTGCCTCGCGGCTGAACACAACGCTGGCGAGATATTCGATATTGACCTGATGCACGATCCCGGTCGCGGGCGGCACAACACGGAAATTACTGAAGGCATTCTGACCCCAGCGCAGAAAAGCATAGCGTTCACCGTTTCGCGCGTACTCCAACTCAGCATTATCCTGGAGCGCACGGGTCGTGCCGAAATGATCCACCATGACAGAGTGGTCGATCACCAGATCTGCCGGCGATAGAGGATTAACCCGCTCAGGATCCCCGCCGAGCGCCGCTACCGCTTCCCGCATGGCCGCCAGATCGACAACCGCTGGCACACCGGTGAAGTCCTGCATGAGTACCCGGGCCGGGGTAAAAGCGATTTCGGTTGCTCCGGGGCGGCCCGGGTGCCAGGTTGCCAAAGCTTCGATATCTGCCGAGTTCACGTTGATGCCGTCTTCGGTACGCAACAAGTTTTCCAGCAGGACCTTAAGTGTCACCGGCAACTTCGAAAGATCAAACCGGTCGTTCAGGGCATCCAGGGCGAAAATCTGGTAACGCCTGCCGTTGACATCCAGCGAGGCCTTGGAATTAAACGAATTTTTCATCTGTACTCCTTGCCCATCCCTGGCGCTCGAACACTGCCGATACAACCGTTCCTGGCTTCAATTGGTAAACGCAACGGGTCGCGATTCTAACGCATGCCTCTGGTTGTGCTCTCCGACATTTTCGCGTTACTCATCTTGACTCTCCCCCATTGCCTGCATCTGTCCTTCATCAAGGACGGAGATACCCAAGGCAATCGCTTTGTCATACTTTGACCCAGCTTCCGCGCCCGTAACCAGGAAATCGGTCCGGGCTGAGACACTTCCAGTCACCTTGGCGCCGCGTTGCGTCAGCCACGCACGGGCCTGATCCCGACTCATCGTAGTCAAAGTGCCGGTAATCACCACCGTTTTCCCAGCGAAGGCGCCAGAGGCTGGTTTGGCAGAAGATGTGTTCGACCAAACAACCCCGTGTGCCCGTAAGGCATCGATAACCTCGCGGTTGTGGTCCTGGTCAAAGAAATGACGTATCGCTGAAGCTACCACGGGCCCCACATCCGGGACGGCCTCCAGTTGGGTAACCGACGCACCGGTGAGGGCTTCCAGGGTGCCAAAAAAGCCGGCAAGTTCTTGTGCCGTGGCCTCACCTACCTGCGGAATTCCCAGGCCGAAAAGAAAGCGTGCCAGCGTAGTGCGGCGGCTCGTTTTTAGGGCTGCCAGCAGGTTTTCGGCAGACTTGTCGCCCATGCGCTCCAGCGCTGCCAACTCATCATGCGAGAGGCTAAAAAGATCCGCCACGGTTGCGATCCGGCCGCTGTCGACCAGCTGTTCGACCAGTTTGGCACCCAGGCCCTCGATATCGAGGGCACGACGCGAAACGAAGTGCTTGATCGACTCTTTGACCTGGGACAAACAGTAGAGTCCGCCACGGCAACGTTCGATCACGCCTCCATCGTCAGCGGTGACATCCGAGCCACAAACCGGGCACTGATCGGGAAACCGAAAACGCCTTGCGCCCCGACGACGTTTCTCACGCACGACCGAAACCACCTCTGGAATAACGTCTCCAGCGCGTCTGACCACGACAGTATCTCCCACTCGCACATCAAGACGTTCAATCTCTAAGCGGTTGTGCAGGGTCGCATTGGCCACAGTCACGCCGCCCACAAAGACCGGCTCGAGTCGGGCGACCGGGGTGAGGGCTCCGGTTCGACCTACCTGAATTTCGATCGCCCGGACGGAGGTGATTTCCTCCTGTGCTGGAAACTTGTGCGCCAGCGCCCAACGAGGAGCACGGGCTACGGCTCCCATGACCTGTTGATCTTCCCGGTCGTTGACCTTGTAGACTACGCCATCGATCTCGTAGCCCAGTTTGTCCCGCTGAACCTGTATCCGATGGTAGTAATCAAGACACTGACTAATGTCATCGGCCTGATGCACCAGCGGGTTTACCCGTAGCCCAAAATTGCGTAAAGCGCGCAGGGTGTCCATCTGTGTTCCAGGCTCCCCATCACCCTCCCACAGGCCAACCCCATAGCAGAAATACTCGAGCGGTCGGTCCGCGCAGATCCGGGGATCTAACTGGCGCAGGCTCCCGGCAGCAGCATTACGGGGATTCACATAAGGCTTCTCGTCCCGCGCCAACTGCGCCTGATTGAGCATCTTGAAACCCGCCAGCGGCATATAAACCTCACCGCGCACCTCCAGCAGGACAGGCCAGTTGAGACCGCGCAACTGAAGCGGAATCGATCGAATCGACCGAACATTGAGCGTCACATCTTCACCTTGACGCCCATCACCGCGGGTTGCGGCTCTCACAAGTCTGCCCCGCTCGTAAAGTAGACTCACGGCGAGTCCATCGAGTTTTGGCTCGGCGACATAAGTTAGCGCCTCGTGGCCAGTAGCCTCCCGAGAGCGCCGATCAAACTCGTAGACTTCGTTCTGTGCAAAGGCGTTATTAAGCGACAACATGGGCACGTGGTGACCGACCGTATCGAATCGATCCAGCGGTGTGCCCCCCACACGTTGAGTGGGAGAGTCTGGGGTCACCAACTGCGGAAACTCGCGTTCCAGGGCTTCCAACCTTCGCAGCAGGGTGTCGTAACGGGAATCAGAGATTACCGGGGCATCAAGTACATGGTACCGATAATTGTGCTCACCGATCTCGGTACGCAATTCGCCGATCTTCTCAGCGGCCTGTGCTTGCTGGTTGCTCACGCCAATCTGTCATTCACCATACTTTAGGGTTCCACCGGTTCTCAATCGACTCAAAAAAGACGCCGGGCTTCATCAGACCCAGGCTCAATTCCATACCCCTTCATCGATGACTCAATCGACTGAATCTGTCGACGGATAGCCTCGAACTGGGCTGAGGAAAGCGCTGCTCCGTCCGGATCTACCAGGGAACCATTGAGCTCAGCAGATACATACTGCGCAACCGATCCCAGTTCGGCGAAAGTCCGTGCGGGTTGGGCGACGCGAGGCACGTTCATGAAAAGCGCCAGACCGCGCAATGTCCCCGATTCGAGGTCCTCATAACTGAAGCCACCGGGCTCAGAACGGTTACCCAGGCTGAAGCGGCTGACCCCAGTTCGTGAGTCGAAGAAGTGGAAGATATCTCGCTCACCCAAACGCATCCCGGCACGCTCCATCACCCGGACCACCTCAGGCCCGGAAAAGCCCGCCCCGGGTGGGGGTTCAATATTGATCACCGCCAGCAAATCGAACTCCCGACACAGATGTTCCAGCCGCACGGCCTGCGGTAGCGCCTCTTCAATGCTGGAATCAAATTGAAGGGATCGATCCAAGGCTTCTGCCAGGCTATAGGCTAGGTTATTAAATCGGGTCAGCTCTGATTCATCCACAGCGCTGTCGCGATCGGCCATTTGCAGACTCACAATAAGGTCAGAAAATCTCTCATCAGCCTGTGCCGTGGCCAAATCCAGCCATGCGTTTCCCGGCTCGGTTCGACCATGGATCGAGCGCGGATGAGATAAATCTATTTCATGCTCACGGAAAATCGCCAAAGCAACGTCGCGCATGACCGGAGTCTTGCCTGCAACACGGATCCAGTAATCGATCTTGACCGGCGCCCCCCCTATCTCAGTGCCCAATAACCGAACGGGCTCTTCAGAGCGCCGCGCCGAACCGGCCGTTGAGGTCTGACTCGCGGTGTCCGGGGGATCCATCTGTGGGGCGGACTCACCCACTGAAGCAAAATCCTGTGTTGCCACCAGCGACGGTTCGCGCTGACGCACTCGATCAACCAGTCGGCCAGGGCGAAAAACTGCCCATGCTCGCGCTCCGCTGATGCGCCGCACCCAGGTCAAGGCGGCGCTGCGCAGCCGGGCAAACCAGGTTCGCACACCCTCGCGACCCTGCAGAAAAGAGATTCCTATTATCAAGGCCAGCGCCGCCAGGCCCAGCAGAACTAACGCCCACTGCAAAGTCATGCCTACTGCGCCGCCATTCGCACTGCCTCATCGATATCAACCGAGACGATGGAACTCACGCCCGGCTCCCCCATAGTCACGCCAAGCAAAATATCAGTCGACTCCATGGTGATTTTGTTATGAGTGATCACCACCAACTGGGAAACCTCGGACAAGGTACGGAGTGTCTCGCAATAACGCTCCACATTGCGATCATCCAAAGGGGCATCGACTTCGTCGAGAATGCAAAAAGGCGCCGGGTTCAAGCGGAATAGCGCAAACAGCAGTGCGACGGCGGTTAAGGCCTTTTCCCCCCCGGAAAGCAGATGGATCGTGCTGTTTCGCTTACCCGGCGGTCGGGCCATCACGGTGACCCCTGCTGCCAGAAGGTCATCCTCCGTCAGTTTCAACACCGCGTTCCCACCGCCAAACATTCGGGGGAAAAACTCGGCAAAACCCTCGTTCAGGGCATCAAAGGTCGCCCTGAAACGCTCTCGGGTCTCCCGGTCTATCTTCCGAATCACCCCGGCCAGCGTGTCAAGCGCTTCGATCAGGTCTGCGTGCTGTGCATCCAGGTATTCCTTGCGCTGGGCCTGCTCCTCATATTCTTCTATCGCAACCAGATTGACCGGCCCAATATTGACAATTTTCTGTGCCAGTTGCTCAGATTGCGTGCGCCACGCATCCTCGGTCGCCTCCTCTGGCAGGTCGAGCAGAATTTCCTCCAACACATGATTTTCCGCATCAATCTGCTCTAACAAAGTCTCTGATCGCACCGACAACTCCTGTGCTTTGAGTCGCTCGGCTTCAAGCGCATCACGCGCAGTAGCTACCTCCTGTTCGCATTCCGACAGCCCGCCATGCAGTTCCCGGATTTGCTCTTCTAACGCTGCGTGCGCGTTACGGGTCTCGGCCAACTTGCTTTCCGCCTCCGCGCGTTGCTCAAGCAGAATCTGTAGTCGGCTGTTTAGGGCCAGACCCGGGTCATCGCCCTTCTCCAACTGCACCTTGAGTTCCTGGTGACGGGCATGCATGCGCTCGCTCTGCACCTGCAAGCGGTTGAGACTGGATTTAATAGATTCCAGTGATGCCTGGCTATGTTGTAACGCCAACTCGGTGTCGTGACGAGTCTCCTGGGCTGCTTGCGCTCCACTGCGTGACTGGGTGAGCGCATTGCTTAGCGCCTCTTTTTCACCGAGTAACGCGGTACGTCTTTGTTCCAGCACTCCCGTTTCATCCTCGGCAATGGCAAAGTGGCGGCGCGCTTCGTCCAACGCCATGCCGGTGCCGGTCAGTTCTGTCATGATCTCACCGGTTTCGACGGCCATCTGCTGACGACGGGCCTCGATCTGGGCGAACCGTGCTTGCCGATCCGACAAAGTCTGTCGCACCGTGGCCAGATATTCCAGTGCATCGTTGAGCACCCTCTGGCCGGATTCTTGCTCCTCTTCAAAACCACGTAGCGCGGCCCGCAAGCTTTCCAGTTCCCGTTCGTGCTCTTCGACATCTGCCACCAGCGCCTGAACATCTCTTTGCAGGCGGGTGATCTCCTCCTCTCGCTCCAGTAAACCGTCGCGGCCCCCGTGGCCTCGCGGAGCACGGGCCCAGTTTCTTCCCACGACTACCCCGCTTCGAGTGACCACACATTCACCGGCCGCCAGCGCCGGGCGCCGCGCCATTGCCTCTTGAAGATCCTCGGCCAGATACACACCTGCAAGCAAGGACCCCAGATCATAACGCCCACATTGCAGCTGTGAGAGCAAAGTCTCCCCTTCAGCAGCATCGCTGGGTGCGCCGGATTCCACCAGAAAAATGTCCTGTCGAGGCAATTCCGCTTCATCAGCTAGAGCGCCAGCAAGATCACCTACGCCCAGCCCAGCCAGTCGGGTCCCCAGGACAGCGTCCGCGGCTCGTTCCCAGCCATGTGCCACCCGGATTTCGCCAGCAAGCACAGGCGCGTGCGCCAAACCACGGTGCTCAAGCCAGTCGGCGTAATCCTGATCACGACCCAACGACGCTTCCTGAAGCTCCTGAAGGGACTCCAAGCGGCTGCGCGCCGCATGCATATGCTGGCGTTTTTCATCTACTGCATTAACTTGGAATTCGATCTTTTCGCGTAACTGACCAATCTGCGTCGCCACACGTTCGCTTCGGGCTTCCGCTTCCCGAGTCTCCTGTTCGCCACGCTGTGCAGTGCTTCGCGCAGTATCGATCTCTAATGCTTCTTCTTCCGCCAGCAGTGCCGCCAGCTCCTCGTCCAGCCTCGCCAGGCGTTGTTGCGCTTTGAGATCGCTCGCCTCTAGCTGCTCAATTCGTGAGCGCTGTACTTCCTGGTCCTTGATCGGAGTGGTCACTGCATGGGAAAACTCATTCCAACGCTCCTGCCAGTCTTCAAAATGCTGCTCACACTGTACTTGGTGGGCAACGGCGGCCGCCTGCACGGTTGTGTTGTCCTCGCGCACTGCTTGAGATTGTGCGACCTCCGCTTCGAGCTCCCTGATACGCAGGTGGTCCTGTTGGTGTTGAGTCCCAAGTTCAGCCAGGGTCACTTCGAGGCGCTCAAACTCTGCGCGCTGTTGCTCGCCAGTCTCGCGTGCATGCTCTATCGCCTGCTCAACCGATGCAACATCGGCACCGACTGCATAAAATGCGGCCTGCAGGTCACTGAGTTTCTGCTGCGAGGCAAGCTCGTTCGCTCGGACCCCCTCGATTCGGCTTTCAAGCCCTCGCTGTTGCACCAGATGAGACTCGACCTCAGTCTGCGCCCTGGCGGTCTGCGTTGCCTGCGCCTTAACCTGTACTTGCAACGCCAGGTGACGTAAACCCAGCAGCTGCCCATTGATCGTACGCTCTTCATTTTTGAGTTTCTGATAGCGCCGAGCAGCCTGTGACTGGCGTTGCAGTCGGCGCAACTGCGAATCCAACTCCTTGCGGATATCTTCTACCCGGCTGAGATTGTCTCGGGTATGGCGAATTCGAGTTTCGGTTTCGCGACGACGATCTTTGTAATGCGAAATGCCGGCTGCTTCCTCGACAAACGCGCGCAGATCCTCGGGGCGCGCTTCGACAATGCGACTGACCATGCCCTGTTCAATGATTGAGTAGGAGCGGTGTCCTAATCCGGTTCCACGGAACAAGTCCGTAATATCCCGCCGACGACACCGGGACTTGTTCAGTAGGTATTCCGAGGCGCCATCACGCGACAACGTACGCTTTACCGATATCTCACTGAATCGGGCATAAACCTGCGCACTCTTACCATCCGTATTGTCAAAGACCAACTCAACCGATGCCTTGCCAACAGGCTTGCGAGCCTCGGATCCGTTGAAAATCACATCGGTCATACTGTCCCCGCGCAACTTACGAGCCGAACTTTCTCCCATTACCCAGCGGACTGCGTCGATCACATTGGATTTTCCGCAACCATTGGGTCCGATAATCCCGGTGAGATCAGCAGGAATAGTGATGACGGTAGGATCCACAAAGGATTTGAAACCGGAAACATGTATTTTTTTCAGGCGCATCAGGTCGTTCTGGCAAATGACCCAGGCCAAGTGAAGACAGGCAGGCAATGGCCGAAAAAAGGCCTGCCATGCAGATCAATAGGCCGCGTGCGGGGTCGTGGGAAATGAATAATTGAACGCATCAAACTGAGCACCAATTATATCGAAACTCAACCCCAACCGGACCTTAAATCACTCCGATGGCCAAACCCTTGTCGAGCACGAAGCCATGGCATTCCAGCCAGTCCGGGCCCCGGCGTATTGACGTGGCCTGCCGACCGCACCATTGGGACCAGCAGTACTCGGTGGGCCAGCGCCACTCCTCGAGTAGCCACAGCATGGCCGCATCCCTGATTAAATCCGCCAGCGACCCCCGCCTGAGCGCATCTCAGCACACGGCCTTACCCAAAGGCAAGATCTGCTCGGTATCTTGCAAGTGATTCAGATACTCACAAATCAGCGGAGAATCAAAGATTTCCAGCCCATTCTCAGCGATCAGTGCCAGCACTTTGCCCAGGGGACTGACCACCCCGAGACCACTCTGGGAATCTCAGGGATCGGTCATGATTCGCTCAACTCGGCTCAAAAGGCCGGTTTCAATCGACATTACGCTCACTTTAGGGGTATAGGGGGAAAGCGGTGCATATCGAAGTTTCATGATCTGCAACTATTCTTTAACTTAGATGGGCCCATAGTATTGCGGGAAACACGCGAACCTGTTAGATTGCCGCGCTTTTCCGGAATCTGGGCCTGGGCATTCCAGGCTGTGGTCAAGTGAAAACCAATGGCGGCGACCAAGAAAAAAGCTAGCGAAGAACTGATCCACGGGATCAAACCTCACCACCCCAAACGGGGGGAACCCTATATGGGCGACGTTCAGGAAGCGCATTTTCGCGAGATCCTCAACGCCTGGAAGAACGAACTGATCGACGACACGGAACGCACCGTGATGGTCATGCAGGATGAAACCATAAACCTGCCCGACCCCAATGATCGTGCGACACAGGAGACGGACCGCTCACTGGAACTGCGAACCCGCGATCGCGAGCGCAAGCTTGTTAAGAAAATTAACGAATCTCTGGCGAATCTGGACACGGAAGATTATGGATTCTGTGAAGAATGCGGGGTTGAAATTGGCATCAAACGCCTCGAAGCCCGCCCGACCGCAACCCTGTGTATCGACTGCAAGTCCCTCAGTGAGATTCGGGAGAAGCAAAACGCCTGATCCCCCATCGCCGATACCCACCGAAGACCGCGCTTTGGCGCGGTTTTTTGTTGCCGGCACTGACCCGGAGCCCATCCGAAGGTACACTACAACTGATACGCTTGGACTCACTCAACCTCATGTACGATCTCGTCATCTGTAATGCCGCCATTGCCCACCCTGACGGTACCACCCATACCGGCGATATCGCCTGTCAGAATGGGCGGATAGCAAAGATCGATAACCTGATCAGCGCGCCAAGCCACGAGCACATTGACGCGGCAGGCCAATTACTGATCCCCGGCGTGATTGATCCTCAAGTTCATTTTCGTGAGCCCGGGGCCACAGATAAGGAAGATCTCGAATCGGGATCACGGGCCGCAGTGCGCGGGGGCGTGACCAGTTTTCTGGAAATGCCCAACTGCAACCCCCCTACTACTGATCAACAACAACTGGACTGGAAATTGGCCCGCGCTGCCGCGACCAGCACAGCTAATTTCGGGTTTTTCATTGGCGCCACAAGCGACAACCTAGAAGCCCTTAACAGCGTCAATCCCGCCTGTGGTATCAAAATTTTTATGGGCTCCAGTACGGGTAACCTGCTGGTAGATGAGCAAGAAGCGCTCGATCGTATTTTTGGCGATGGCCAGCGCCTGATTGCCGTACACGCAGAGGATGAGACGCGCATCCAGGCGCGGACACGGGCCATGTTGGCCCAGGAAGAAACCACAGATTACGGTTTGCATTCGCAGATACGGGACCCACAAACAGCGCTCATTGCGACAGAACGGGCGCTGGCCTTATCCGAAAAGTATGGTCGCCGACTGCATATTCTGCACCTTTCCACTTCTGAGGAGGTCGCGCGGCTACGTCGACACAAGCCCGAGCAGGTAACCTGCGAAGTGATTCCTAACCACCTATTTCTCGATACGGATGATTACGGGAAACTTGGCTCTCGCGCCCAGATGAATCCACCCATCCGCAGCCCGGATAACGCCACAGATCTATGGCGTGGCCTGCATCAGGGTGTGATCGACATCATTGCAACGGATCATGCCCCGCATACGCTGGAAGAAAAGACCCAACCCTATCCCAAGTCACCCTCTGGTATGCCGGGGGTTGAGACCTCATTACCCTTGATGCTGACAGCCATGCAGGCAGGACAATGCACGCTGGCCGAGGTACAGCAGTGGATGTGCTCCGGACCGGCGCGCGTATATGGGATCAAAAATAAGGGGCACCTTGCTGAAGATTTCGATGCAGATCTGACACTAGTGGATATCAAAACGACCCGGCCGGTTCGCGATGAAGAAGTATTCAGCCGTGCAGGCTGGAGCCCCTACGCCGGTCGTGAACTCACTGGCTGGCCCAGTTACACGATCGTCGGTGGTCAGGTGGTTTTTGACAACGGTCGTATCCGGCCAGGCGTGTTTGGCAAAGCCCTGGAGTTCCAGGCACCCTAGGCAATCTGGCAAAACCGCGGATACAGCGGGAGACCGCCCTCCGATTACCCGGGGGCTCAGAGGTTTTCTGTCGGATTTTGATGCAGGGTGCGTCGATCACTGAAAGCCTGGGCAAGCGTATTGGCATCCATGTACTCGAGCTCACCCCCTGCGGGGACCCCGCGTGCAAGCCGGCTAACGGTCAGGGGTTGGGTTTCCAGCAGGTCGCACAGATAATCCGCCGTGGCTTGCCCTTCTACTGTGAGATTAGTGCCGAGAATCACCTCGCGAACCGACTGCTGTGACACCACCTGAAGAAGGCGTTCGACCCCAAGCTGATCCGGGCCAATGCCATCGAGCGGCGAGAGGTGCCCCATCAGCACAAAATAGTAACCCGTGTAGGCTCCTGCCTGTTCGATGGTATCCAGATCTGCAGGAGTTTCCACCACGCATAGTAAAGCTTCGTCACGTTTTCCCGACTCGCAGATACCACACAACGCCTGCTCACTAAAATTGTTGCAGCGCTGGCAATGATTCACACCCGCAACGGCTGCTTTGAGCGCATCTGCCAAAAGCTGGCCCCCCTCCCGGTCGCGTTCGAGGAGATGAAAGGCCATTCGCTGCGCGGTTCTCGGCCCGACCCCGGGCAGCCTTCGAAGCGCCTGCTTAAGCTGATCTATTGCGTGACCGTCAGCCATTGAGGCCCGGTATATTCAAGCCCGGGATGTTCATCCCCGCAGCCAAACCACCCATTTTTTCCTGGGTCGCCTTCTCGACCCGGCGAACCGCGTCATTCACCGCAGCTGCAATAAGGTCCTCCAATACTTCTTTATCATCCGCCAATAAACCCTCATCGATCTGCACCCGACGTACGTCATGCCGACATGTCATCACTACCTCCACCATGCCGCCTCCCGCCGCACCAGTCACTTCCATGCCGGCCAGTGTCTCCTGGGCGTCTTTGAGTTTATCCTGCATCTCCTGAGCCTGCTTCATGATATTGCCCAAGGGTCCTTTCATTCGCTATTCCTCTGTTGCTTGCCGGGGCGTACTGATTCTGGGACTGCCGTCGCATCAAAACGTGCCATGATGTCCTTGACCATAGGATCATCCATTAAGGTCTTGTAGGCACGCTCTTTCTCTTCTTCCTCACGCCGCGACTGGTTCTGCGCTGGGGTTTCTGGGGCTTGTTCACCGGCTTCGATCATCCGCAGGCTGACCGAGATACCACTGAATTGTGTTAAGGCTTTTTCTAATGCATTCTGGCGAGACTTGCTGTGCAATCGGGCCAGGCTCGGGGTAAGCGAAACAGTCAATATTCCCCGGGCGCTGTCGTAAGTCTGGGGGGCCAGATTCATCGCAAATTCACGACTCACCCCCTTGAGCCCGGCATCTTGGACAAACTGAGCCCAGGTATCGGGATCGGCCAGGTCATGAACGGGTTCTTTCGCCCCTTCGTTGGCCGGTGTCGAGGGTGCCTCGACTCGCGTGGCGGGTTCCGTTGAATCAGGAGGCGCAACCGCTCGGTCCAACCCAGCCGGCGCAGCCGTTTTCGACTCCGCTTTCTTGCGTGTGGGGGCATCCGCCGCCGCCTTTGTCTTTGGTTTGGCACTGCCCGATACCGGTGCGGCATTTTCGGCCGGTCGAAACGTTAACATGCGTAGCAAGGTCATTTCGAATCCCGATGCCGGGTCCGGTGCCAGGGGAAGATCACGTTTTCCGTGCAAGCCAATCTGATAGTACAACTGGACGTCTTCTTTACTCATGTCCTGGGCCAGTTGCTTCACCAGATCAGAATCCCCCTGCTTTGCCGCTACCGCCTTCGGCAACACCTGATAGAGAGATACATCATGCAAAACCAACAACAGATCATCAAGCGCGCCCATGTAGTCAATCGACCGCATCGCCATCTGCGCTACCGTATCAAGCAGCGTAGCGCCCTCTCCTGAGGCCAAGGCGCGCAGTAGTGTGTCGACATGCTGATGCTCAATCATGCCAAGCATATCCCGAACATCACTGCCAGTAACAGCTCCATTGCCAAAGGCGATGCCTTGGTCCAGCAGGCTTAAACCATCCCGCATGCTGCCAGCAGCCGCTCGGGCCAGGGTCGATAATCCAGACTCGTCGAACGTCAACCCCTCCGCCGAGATAATTTTTTCCAGTTGCCCCGCTATTTCTTCGGGCCGAAGCACCCGCAGATTGAACTGCAGGCAACGTGACAGGATCGTCGCTGGCAGTTTCTGTGGATCGGTGGTGGCCAACAGAAATTTGACGTGAGGCGGGGGCTCTTCGAGTGTCTTAAGTAATGCGTTAAAGCTATGTCCCGAGAGCATATGCACCTCATCGATCAGGTAGACCTTGCAACGGCCCTGGGTGGGTGCATATTGAACGTTATCCAGAATCTCACGGGTATCATCTACACGGGTACGTGAGGCGGCATCAATTTCAATTAAGTCGATAAACCGGCCTTCATCTACACCTACACAGGTAACGCACGAACCACAGGGCTCGGCGCACGGTCCCTGGTCGCAATTGAGCGCCTTCGCCAACAATCTTGCCAGGGTCGTCTTGCCAACGCCCCGCGTACCGGTGAAAAGAAAGGCGTGGTGTACTCGGTTTTGCTCCAAGGCCGTTGTCAATGCGCTCACGACGTGCGATTGACCTACTACATCGGCAAAATACCGTGGTCGCCACTTGCGCGCGAGTGCCTGGTAGCTCATGGATTCCTGACTGAAGATAAGTAAACCATCGCGGTCCTCAGCATAGACTGCCGACTACGTGTGGTACTGGAGACGGCGCCAGCCAGCCTGACCCCGGCACCCGATTCGGATGCTGCGGCTGCTTCCTTCCGGACCTGACCGGGTTCACAACCTTTCGCCACCGGGGAGACCAACCGCCGCCGCCATATCAGTTTGAACGGGGGTCGCCCCCCGAACATGGGATATTTTAGCATCGAGAAGCTGCGAAACTGCAGGGCACCGGCCACGATCTCAAACCTTGCGAAACAGGCAGAACTTGCCATCGGCATCCGCACCGTCGAAATAGGGTTGGTCGGTCATTTTCTCGGTACTGATCACCCCGCCCTCTTCGAGCGCTTCAATCCGATGACAGAACCCCTGATCAACCCACAAGTCCCGATGAATGGTGCAGGCAAAAACGCCACCGGGCCGCAGAAGTTGGAAAATTCTATCTAAGGCCTGGGCGCCTACGTGACCATGAGTGAAAGTGCCACAGGATATCGCTGCATCGTAACTGGCATCAGTCAACTTCAGCGGCTTCTCCAGATCTGCTTCCAACAAATTGCGATAGGCCGATTTTTGGCTTGCAACCGCCAGCATCTCGGGCGAGAAATCGAGTCCATCTATGGTGTTAAATCCGTGGGCCGCAAGACACGCGCCAACCAATCCCGTGCCACAACCCACGTCCAGTATCATGGCCGTGTGATCGTCAAGCACTTCGACCAGCATAGCGGCAATTTGAGCAGGAGCGCGATAACCCAATCCCTGTTCTAGATGCGTATCATAACTACTGGCCCAGTCACGATACAGCACGCGAGCTTCATCAGCACTTTCGAGCCCATAGGCCCTTCTGAGCAGCGCCGCCGAGGGTTGTGATTCGATATCTGTCTTTCCAGCTTCTTTCATCATTGTGCTTCCCATCGCTTGCCCACCCCGTGATGCTCAAGCAAAAGCGATGGCGGGTAAGAGTTTTTCGCTCAAACGGATTATCGTCGAAAAAATCGGGACGCCGGCGATAGCCAGCGCAACCAGCGCCAGCAGGGCAAAGTTACCATACCGCGCGTTGTAATACCGATACGCTCGCGATAGCGTACGCGGCAATAGGTAGGGCAAGATGTAGTGGCCATCCAACGCGCCGACAGGGAGCAGGTTAAAGATCATCAACAACAGGTTGATCTGCGCCAGGTAGATAAAAAAGAGTCGGGGACCCGTGTCGGAGAAGTCAGTCCACCCCCATTTCAGTGACAAAAGGTATGCGTTGACACTGATGATCGCCAACAGCAGGTTCATGATCGGCCCGGCAGCCGCCACCAGCAACTCCGCATAGCGCGAGGTAAATCGGCGGGGATCAGTCGGGACAGGCTTTGCATAACCAAAGCCGACAAATACCACCATCAGCAGACCCATGAGATCAATATGCGCCAACGGGTTCAGCGTAAGCCGGCCGGTCCGTCGGGCCGTATCGTCACCAAATCGCAACGCCACGAAGGCATGGCCAAACTCGTGGCATGATAAAGAAACGACCAACGCCGCAAGAATGACTGCGAACAAAAGCCATTGCCCCTGACCCAGCAGATAAATCAATCCCGCAGTCTCTTTCTTAACATCGCGCCAGCAGGCGCGGGCCCATCGGGGTCAAGTTGCATCGTTACCTGCGGATCAGTATGGGTTGCGGTCAAGGTTCCGGATTCGGGCGATGCCCCCGGGCGCAGCGAATCGTTGTTCCGGCTAGCCATGAAGCAAAGGCTTGGAGAACTCTCCAGCGAAACCAAACTAGGAGGATACATGAAAACTGAAACTCAAGCGGCTCATATCGGCTATTCGCCTGATCCGATTCCCCATGCAAAAGCTGCCCTCGCTATCAGGCCACATCATAGGCATCCGGGGATCGGTAACCCGGTGGTGACCCCATTAACCCGGCACAACTGGAGAATATCGACGTCAGGCCTTGAATCTGACCAACCACGCGCCCGAAAAGCCGGTGGTGGCCCAGTATGACGGCATCAAGGCTATCTTTTGCCGGGCCCAGCGGGCCAGGCTTTGCTGATCAGGCGTCCGGATGTTAAGTTCCTCCCTTAACAAACCTGCGACCTACCGATATGACCCAGCCCTGTATTATCACGGTTGCCATTACTGGCTCCGTTCCCCGCAAAAGCGATAACCCGGCGGTTCCAACCACTGTCGAAGAACAAGTGGAATCGACACACGCAGCTTTTGAAGCCGGTGCCAGTCTGGTGCATATCCACGTTCGCGATGAACAGGAAAATTCATCTTCGGATCCGGAGCGGTTTGCCGCGGTCCGCGAAGGGATCGAAAAACACTGCCCGGGAATCATCGTGCAATTTTCCACGGGTGGTCGTGGCCGCGAGCCAGAACAACGTGGGTCAATGCTGCACCTGGCGCCCGACATGGCTTCACTGGCAACCGGGTCGGTCAACTTCCCCGGCATGATCTATGAAAACCATCCTGAACTCATCGAACAGCTTGCCCAAAGGATGATTCAATACGCGATTAAGCCTGAAGTAGAGGTCTTTGACCTGGCTATGCTCTACTCGGCAGCAGCGCTTGCAGACCGGGGGCTACTCAAAAGACCCGTCCACGTCCAGTTTGTGATGGGAGTCCCCAATGCCTTGCCTCCGCGACGTGAAATACTCGAATTCGAACTCGACCAGCTCACAACCTTGATGCCCGATGCCACCTGGACAGCGGCGGGGGTCGGCCGAGGTCAACTCGACGTCAATCACTGGGCACTGGAACTGGGCGGCCATTGCCGCACGGGTTTGGAAGACAACTTACGCTTCGATAAATCCCGTCTTGCCACCAGCAACGCAGAACTGGTCACAAGAGTAGCAACGCTGTGTCGTGATTATGGGCGTCATCCCGCTAGTCCTGATGAAGCACGGCAGATCCTCGGCCTCACCGACTGACCTCAGGGTAGATGAAGATCGCAAATCAAAGGTAAGTGATCTGAAGCTTGACGCGCAAGCGCAAGGCGAGATGGGACCAGGCTATCGATCTGAAGCGTTCCCCGCACATAGAGACTGTCCAGCGGCCGTACCGGGGCATACGCCGGGAAAGTCCGCGGCAGCCTCTGTGTCCCCCGAAAGCCCGCCGGACGCATGACCTGCCGACCCAGGCTCCCCCAAACGTCATTAAGGTCTCCCGCGACAACGACGGGCGTTGGGCTGGCGATTCGCGAAAAATCCGGATGAGAAAGAAGTTTCTTTAACTGTAATCGCCGCTCAATCGCGGACAGGCCCAGGTGAAGATTAAACAGATGCAAACTCCGACTATGCCGCTCCCCCGGGCTCAGTTCGTCGAGCGCGAGCGGGATGCGCACCCTTGCGTGCAGGGCGCTACGACGCTTTTTTGGGCCCACCGTTAAATTAATATTTCCCCCATCGTGCAATGGCCACCGACTCAGAATCGCGTTACCGTACTCCCGGCCACCGCGAACACGGACATTGGGAACCCACAGACGATGGGCAAGCCCCACGGCTTCGCCCAATATATCGGCCTGGAGAACACGGGACGAAACCCTGCTTCGTTGAGTGACTTCCTGCAAAAGGGCAATATCCGGGCGGTAATGGTTAATCACCTCAACAATGCGGGGCAGATCGTAGCGTCGATCTATGCCCCCCACGCACTTGTGAACATTGTAGATAATGATGCGGATATTCACGATAAAATCGCCTTTCCAAGCCAACCTACAAGGGCCCGAACGCTCGACGTCCCGACTTTGAAGTTGGCACTGATGCAACCCCCATGACGCTTATCTTCTTCAAACCCCGCATGTTACCGCGCTTTGCCTGCCAACTCCGCGCCACCGTGTGCAGCATCACTCTGATGGTAACGGGCGGCCTGGCGATCGCAAGCGAGGCCGTGCTATCCCCGTTTGAATCCCACTACGATGTGAACTATTCAGGCTTTGCCGCCGGGCGGGAAATATCCCTGGCACGCGATGGGCCCGACTATATCCTTCGATCAACTACCACGCTTCGGGGTTTTGCTCGATTATCGGGGATGGGGCCAGTCTACGAGGTTTCCCGATTTGAGTTTCGCGACGGCGTTATCCGTCCCCGCCTCTATACGGTGGGAGACGGAGAAGACAACCCCAAGCGTGATATCCGCATTGAGTTTGACTGGGATCTAGGGGTCAGCCACGGCTTTGCAAAAGGTAAAGATCAAAGCTTTCCACTCGAGCCGGGTATGCAGGACCCACTCACTTTTGAACTGATGGCACGTCTCGAACTGACGCGCGGAGCAAGTAACCTGCAGTTTCGCGTCCACGAAGGGCACCGAGTTCGTGGTTATACCTTTAACAAGCAGGGGGTCGAAACGTTAGAAGTTCGTGGGCAACCTGTTCAGGTCACACGCTATTTCATTGATCGCAACAGTTCTCGCGAGCTTTACTACTGGTTCGATCCGGACACGCTTTACCTAGCGATGCAGTTACGGCAACGTCATAAAGGACGGACCAAGGGAACGGTAACCCTCACACACAGCACGCTGCTTGACTAACGAGCCGGCCCTGGTCACTCAAGCAGCGGCATCCTCTTTACCAACAGTACCGGCCTCCCGTAGTGCCGTGATCTCCTCCGGGGCGCAGCCCAGCACCTCACGCAAGATCTCACCCGTATGCTCGCCCAGCAAGGGCGAGCGTTGAACATCACTGGGCGAATCTGAAAGTTTCACAGGATTACCGATCGTCAGGTACTTGCCGCGGGTTGGGTGATCCACCTCAACGATGGTACCCGTNTCACGCAATGACGGCTCTTCACTTAGCTCCCGCATCGACAGGATCGGTCCTACGGGAATANCCAACGGGTTACAGACTTCCATCACCTCGTACTTTGTCTTTGTCTTGGTCCACGTTTCAATTGCATCGAAGACCTCGTTGAGTCGAGGCAACCGGGCGGCTGGTGTAGCAAAATTAGGGTCGTCTTTCCATTGGGGTTGACCGATCACTTCACAAATTTTCTTCCAAGCTGCGGCCTGGGTAATAAAGTAGGTGTAGGCATTAGGGTCCGTCTCCCAACCCTTGCATTTCAATATTCTTCCAGGCTGACCCCCGCCGGAATCATTACCCGCGCGCGGGGTGGCATCGCCGAATTCAATTCCTTCGCCGAACTGGGAGTACTCGGTCAAGGGACCATGCGCGAGACGCTGTTGGTCACGCAACTTGACCCGACACAGATTCAGAACACCATCCTGCATCGAAGCCAGAACCCGTTGCCCTTTGCCCGAATGCTCCCGTTGGTACAAGGCTGTGACCACACCTAACGCCAGATGCAGCCCCGTTCCAGAATCACCGATCTGGGCGCCCGTCACTAACGGAGGTCCATCGAGAAAACCTGTCGTCGATGCAGACCCACCGGCACATTGGGCGACATTCTCGTAGACCTTGCATTCAGCGTAGGGTCCAGGGCCAAAGCCTTTCACTGAGGCATAGATCATGCGCGGGTTGATCTCCTGAATGCGTTCCCACGAGAATCCCATCCGATCAAGTGCCCCCGGTGCGAAATTCTCCACCATGACGTCACACGTCTCGATCAGGCGGGCGAAAATCTCCTTACCTTTCTCGTCTTTGGTGTTAAGCGTAATGCTGCGCTTATTATGATTAAGCATGGTGAAATAGAGGCTATCTACCTCCGGAATATCCTGCAGTTGACCGCGAGTGGCATCACCCACACCTGGGCGCTCAACCTTGATGACATCAGCCCCAAACCAAGCTAATAGTTGAGTGCAGGTTGGACCCGACTGCACGTGAGTCATATCAAGTATTCGTACACCTTCAAGCGCTTTCATAAGAAATATCTCCGATTCAATTTTTGATGGTGATTCTGTTTTTGCCCCTTTGGGGCACGGTTTTCAAACGCGATGTAACTGGGCAAACGCGGATACGGCCCTACTCCAGATATTCGACGTTCCGTTCAACATGCTCGGCCAGGCGCAGAGCGTGATCCCGGACCAGGCTCTCGGCTGTCTCAGTCTGACGCTGTTCTATTGCGCGAATAATCCGGGCATGATCAATAACAGAGCGCTGGGCGCGATCGTCATCCTGGATGGTTCGCGTACGGATCGCGCGCATATGCACAAACAGGCCGTCTGCCAGGTCAGTCAGAAGCGGACTTTTCGCCAATGAGACAATCGCCTGATGAAAGCGAATATTGGTTCTGGAATACTCATCGATCGGTGCGCGCCCATCGGTGTCAGCAACCGGGCCCAACATCTCGCGCAGGCCTGAGAGTTCCTCATCACTGGCACGCAAGGTTGCCAGCCGTGCCGCCATACTTTCTATCGAGGCCCAGGCATAGATAATCTCAAGGATCTCAGCCTTGCTTTTACGGACCACGAAGGTGCCGCGGCGGGGGTAATGCTTTACCAGGCCTGCCTGTTCCAGGCGTGAGATCGCCTCACGCACCGGTGTTCGACTGACCCCAAGGCTCTCGGCCAGTTTACGTTCGTCGAGTCGTGGTGCCTGTTCTCCTGAATAGATATCCATCTCAGCAAGCGCATCTCGCAGGTGTTGATAGACCCGGCCTTTAAGGCTCTGCACCGTGCGAATAGGTTTGACCGGTAACGACATCACTGGGCTGCCAGTGGTAGTGCGTGGCAGGATCCCGACAACAGCACGAGCCCCGCTATGCTCTGACCAATCTGAACCGGGGAAGAAATCACGATAGCCCCAGCCTCACTTAAGGCCTTCATCTTGGGTTCCACTGTCCCCGCCCCATTTTGTGAATGCATCATCATCGGAGTCGATCAAAACGGGATATCGCTATCAACCCGCAAAACGATTTTTCCGAAATGGCCGGAGTTCTCCATCAGTCGGTGTGCCTCCACCACTTCGTCAATAGGAAGTATCCGGTCCACCAGAGGTACGATTCTCTCTTGCGCAAAAAATCGCATGACCTCATCCGCAAAACACCTGACGATGGATGCCTTTTCCGCAATCGGACGAGGCCGTAATACTGACCCGGCGATTTTCTGGCGCCTGACCATCAACTGGGCCAGGTTAATCTCGGCTTTGACTCCACCCATCACCCCAATCAAGACTAACACTCCGTTCACCGCCAGTGCCTTGAGGTTCTGGCCAAGATAGGCAGCACCGATGTGATCGAGAATCACATCTACTCCTTTACCCTCGGTTAAGGCCGAAACCGCCTCCGCAAAATCCTCCTTCTGGTAGTCGATGACATGATCGACGCCCAGATCCAGGACTCGGTTCACTTTTCCTGTGGATGCTGTGACCAGGACCTTCGTGCCCGGCGCAAGTACCCGACACAACTGAATCGCCGCGGTATTGACACCCCCGCCGCCGCCATGAAGCAGAACACTTTGCCCCGGCACTAAACCTGGAAATTGAAACAGATTAAGATGCGCCGTGATGTAGGTCTCACTGATACAGGCCGCTTGATACCAACTCATATTCTCAGGCACGGCCATCAGATGGCCCGACCACGCCAGTGCAAATTCCGCATAGGCTCCCCCACCCACCAGGCCCATCACGCGGTCACCACAGTGCCACTGCTCAACTCCCTCACCCTGTTCAACCACTGTGCCCGCAATTTCCAGACCCAGAACATCGGAGTCACCCGGGGGAGGCGGGTAGTTTCCCTGGCGCTGCACGATATCCGGCCGGTTAACACTGGTCGCGGCAACCTGCACCAATACCTGGCCTGGCCCCGGCCGAGGCTTTTCCACCTGGGCCACCCGCAGCACCTCGGGCGCGCCAAATTCTTTTTGAATCACCGCTTTCATTAGTCTGGGTTCATGGTCGCTGTTAATTCTGGTATACATTATACCATTTGTTTCAAGCTCCGAGCGCGGTAAACTGGGGAAAATTGCCTTAAACGTGCTATCCCGAGTCCCAGCCGACGCGAAAATACGGCACAGCAAGGTCTTAATTTTCTGGGGAAAGCCGATGAAAGCCTACAAAGACGCAAATTTTCTGGACAGTGCCGATGCGCGCCTGCTGCGCATCGTTTCAGAGTTTATTGAGCCGGCGGCCCGGTTCGCGCGACATGAGATCGAAGACACGATCGTTTTTATGGGCTCAGCCCGCTCGCCGACTCCCTCAGCAGACGGCCAACCCCCTACTCCTGCCAACGACCAGGTACATCCCGAGCGCTGGCAGCAGATGGCGCACGCTTATGATGCTTGCCAGGACCTGGCTAAACGGCTCACCACCTGGTCAAAAGATCTCCCTGAGGATCACCGGCGTTTTGTCGTTTGCTCTGGAGGGGGCCCGGGAATCATGGAGGCAGCAAACCGGGGCGCATCCGATGCCGGTGGCATTAATCTGGGGCTGGGCATCTCCCTGCCTCATGAGCAGGCCAACAACGCCTACATCACACGCGAGTTATCACTGGAGTTTCACTACTTTTTCATGCGTAAGTTCTGGTTTGCCTACATGGCCAAGGCGGTCGTGTTCTTCCCCGGAGGCTTTGGCACGCTTGATGAACTATTTGAAATACTCACCTTATTGCAGACCGGAAAAATACGAAAACACCTGCCCCTGGTGCTATTTGATAAAACCTACTGGTCTGAGGTGATCAATTTCGAAGCCTTGATCGAATACGGCACCATAAATCGGGAAGATCTTGATCTTTTCCTCCTGACTGATTCAATCGACGAGGCGTTCGATTACCTCACTGCGCAACTCTCGCGTTATGGCGTAAAAGAGCATGGGGCTACGCTTTAAGGTCGCGTAATCCCGACACGGTGCCCAGGTCCCCGACCTGAGTCCTGTGCCAATTCAACCGTGATCAGTTATCACGATTGCGCGATAACCAGTCATCCACCAGACCGACCGTGGTATCGATAACATCCAGACGTTTACCGTGCTGAGCCGCAATCAGCGCCACCAGTTTGTCAACGCGCTCGATGTTGTGTGCACCATTTGCAAGGGCGCGCGCTGCCGAGGAAGGGCTCGCGAGCGAACTGGCGGCATTCGCGTATTTCTCAAAGGGCACGAAGTCAGCCGGGTCACCGCCAAGATCTATACAAAGATCAACCACCCAGTGATAGACCGAACGACTGGCTTCAAGGTCGCCGTGCACCGCTTCCTGTATTGACCGCATTTGGACCGGCTGAACACATCGATAATTTCCGGCCATGAGCATCGCCCATTTTGCCAGCGGGACAAAAATTGAGTCATGTACTCGCAATTTGACAGGCACTTCAACCAGATCAGCATTGCCAGGATCCAACCGTGCCCCCGCAATATCCTGCTCAAGTTGCGCCAGCATTTGGGTATGCGTCGGTGACGCAAACCGCGCTGCCTTAAAGTTTGTAGGTAACCGCACCTGCAGCACATTGGGCTTCTCCTCAGGGGGGCGAAAAGCCTGGGGGTCAGGACTACACAAGGTTAATAGATCAGGGTCAAAGTCATTCCAAAGGGCCGGCTCCAGAAAACAGGTACGGAGATTATCGGTATCCAGCCCCGGGATTCGTTTCAGGTAAGGTAACAATGGCATGTTGGTGATGGCCATCGTGGGAACGCCTGATTGTGCAACCCGCCCAAGCAACTCCCGAACCCCGGCTGCACTGTATTGCGGCTCCTGCATTGCCAACACCACCAGATCGTACCCCGAAGGGTCGACCCCGCCGGGCGCAGACGCCATAAGATTGCCGTCCAGGTCGCCGGAGTGAATCTCGACCAGACCCTCCCGCCCTTTGATCGGCATCCGTACAATGGAGCCAGCACTGTTAAAAAGTGCTGCGGTCGCTTCACGGCAGATCAGTGTGGCATTGTGCCCTGACAACAGAATTTTGGTTGCAAGCAGTGACCCATAGGACGCGCCCAGGATCAAGATGTCGTATTTTCGGTGGTCACTCGAACCCCTTCCAACGGTCGAGCCATTTTCCAAGTGCTGCGTTTCCCCCATCGCGAGATCCCCAGGGTGATTGTTTTAACGGCCGGCGATTCTAACGCAAACCAAAGTCATGCGGGCTGCGACCCTGGGTAAGAACCAACTCACACTTCCGGCTCTTTTTGCAGGCGGGTATGCAATGCAATGATTTGATCCCATGTCTCTTTGGGGACTGAGATGACGCCGCCTGATTTTTTCCGATAATCACGTTCGCGCTCACCCGGAATTTCAACCCGGTTAAAACCCGGTGCCGGCGGGCAGGAACGTAACTCTTCGAGCACCTCCTCGGCAGCCCTACTCAAAGCCAAAGACTCCCTGAAGCGATGGGCATCTAAGGTAATCAGTAACCAGTTTCCTTCTGTGGTCGAAGGCCCCAGCATAGCCTCGCCAATCAACTCACCCACTAGAGCTAATGCATAGCCTTTCTGGGCTCCGGCCGGCAGGATGGCACCGCCGTTGAAATAGTCTTCGGGATCGCGGGTTGGGCGACCGTTCGCGTCAATCACGCAATCCTCTGGCAGCAAAGCTCCGGCACTGCGCGCAGCATAAATCCACCCCCCTGCGATCTTGGATGTCGCGAAATCCAGCACGACAGGTCCGCGCGCACCCCCGGGAATCCCCACGCACCAGGGATTGGTTGGCAACATGCCACGCGCCCCACCATAGGGTGCGACCTGCCGCCATTTCTGCCGATTACCACCGCCAACGCAAATTGTGAGAAAGCCCTGTTCAGCAGCGCTGTCAGCAAACGCGCCATGACGCCCGGTGTGCCCAACACTGCGGATTGCCAATGCCGAGATACCCGTTTCCTGTGCTGTTGCCATCCCATGCTGGTAGGCAAGATGCATAGCCGGAATACCGATACCTCCTTCACCATCTACTTCCTGTGTATTGCGTGAAGTGGTCACGATACGCGCGGTAGCGATGGGATTGAGGTAGCCATTCTGGAACTGCTCTGCGTATTGCAGCGTACGCATCACGCCATGACTTTCCATACCACAAAGACTGGTATCGGCTAAATGTTGCGCAACCACTCTGGCGATATCTACGTTGCAACCCAGCCGAAGAAAGATATCGACCATGATATCGATAGTGTGGCCAGTATCCAGAGTGATCCGTTTTCCGCGCAACGTCAGTTTCGAACGAACAGCAGATGACACAATCGTTTTCAGGTGGGGAAAGGGTCTGGCTGATTCGGCTGGGTTGCGAGCCAGACCGACTTGGTTTGCCTATAACAGCGCATCCCCTCCCAGCCATTTTTACGACCGTAACCTGATTGTTTGAATCCCCCAACCGGGCTCTGGGTGGCTGCATTCAAGTAATTGTTGATATAGACCGTACCCGCCTCGATCCGATCCGCCATGCGCATAACTCCCATGCTGTACGTTGCACCCCGGTACCCGCGCCCAGATTTCTCCATCAGTCGGGTTTTTACTGTCAAGATATTGTCAGCCGTAGGATCACACCAGGCGTTGTTAACAAAATACTGGAAGGTTCCCATCAGGATCAACTTCTTGCTTGGTGAACCACAATAACAGTAGGCCGGTCTGCTTTAAGCGCCACCTGAAAAGCGGACTGCAATTCGTCTAGGTTGGCGGTGTCCGCACTGTGGCAATGGCAGGCCTTCGCCAGCATGACGAAATCTGGATTGATACCTTCTACACCAACCCGGCTGATTTGACGGGCATCCATATCATCCTGAATCTGCTTGAGTCCGCCGTTCTCCCAGATGATGATGGGTAGAGCCAGCTGCAACTCAGCCGCGGTGATCAGCTCTGGCATGGTAAACATAAAGCCACCATCACCCGCAATAACAGCGATAGGGATATCCGGTTGAGCCAGTTTTGCACCGATCGCATTAGGTAGCGCATTGCCCAATGCGCAATAACCTGCAGGGTAGAACCAGTGACGCGGTGCGTGTACTGGAAGCATAAATGCACCGGTATAGACGAGCTGACAGGCATCACCAGACCAGACTATATTTTCAGGCGCAGCAGAACTGAGTGTTTCAAGTACTGCTGTGTGCTGTTGTTCCGCAACGCTCAGCCCGGCCCTGATCTGGCCACGAACTTCAGCAACTCGAATCTCTGCCGCCTCACGCCCATCGCTCGTGAAATCATCAAGCGCAGCTTGCAATTTTGCCATCACCGATTTGGCATCACCAATGATTCCCAGATCAGCGGGATAAAAATCGTTAATCTTCTTCGAATCAATATCGACCCTAATCAGTTGGCCTTTGAAGTCCATCCGTTCGATAAAACTGTCAGTCTCAGAGAGCTCTGTACCGACAGCGAGGATGACACCTGCCTCAGACAGCAACTTCAGTACCTGGGGCCTTGCAGTCGACGCGGATAACGACAGGGGATGGTCGTCATCCACAATACCCTTGCCGGCAGTGGAGGCAATCACAATCGCGCCGACCCGCTCAGCGATTATCGTCAGCTCGGCGCTGGCACCGCAGGCACCACCCCCAACCATGATCAGAGGTGAGGCGGCATCTTTAAGTAACTTGGCGGCTTTCGCGATCTCACTGGCCCCAGCCGATGGCCGCTTGGGCAAAGCGACAGGCTCCCACTCTTCTTCAACCATCTCGGCCTGGACGTCGATTGGGATCGATAAGTGCACAGGCCTTGGCCGCTGACTGGCAAAAAGGGTAAATGCCCGGGCCAGCAGTTCCGGCACATCCTGCGCACAGTGGGCAGTAGCGGAAAATGCGGTCAACGGCTCGGTCACCTTCTTCTGCTCAGTGATCTCGTGCAATACGCCCCATCCTTTACCGATGGTATTACTTGCCGTTTCGGCAGATAACACTAACACCGGCAGACTGTCCGCGTATGCCTGGCCGAGCGCGGTACTTACATTGGTGACCCCCGGCCCTGAAATCACTACTGCGACACCTGGCTCACCCGTAGCCCTCGCCCAACCTTCAGCCATAAACCCAGCGCCCTGCTCGTTGCGCGCCTGAATATGCCGAACCTCTTTATCGAGGGCGCGACAGAAATCCAACGTATGAACGCCCGGGATACCGAACACGGTATTCACACCGTATTTCGTCAGTAACCGAATTGTGGCTTCGCCACACGTCATTACTCGACTCATCAGAACATTCCTCCTAGGCGGCCGGGTTGGTTTGCATTGAAAGCGAAGTGGTCATGCAGAACCCGTTGATTGTCAAATCCCAGACCCTCCCCTTTTTGCAGTGCGAACCTGATCAGCGGCTTCAGACCCACATCAAACCCTCAATTAGGATGAGAAAAATGAATTATTTAGAAAGTCGCGCTCCATGTAAACTGGCGGCTTAAGATGCTGTAAGTTCCCTGAGTAACACTTCCCAGGAGTCCTGATTTACTAATGGCCATCTACCGTCCTGGATTTAGCTTGGTGAGCGATATTAGCAGGCACAACAAGATCGAAGCCCGCGCTCACGGATGACCCTTAAAGTGAGTGCCAGTATTCCCATAGTGGATCTTTGCTCTACTACGTCTCCAGCCGATGACGCTGACATCGCCCGAACGCTGGATGACGCCTTAACCGGGCATGGGTTTTGCTATTTACGGGGCCATAACGTTGACCCATTATGTATTACGGACATCTTTCACGCTAACCAGGATTTTCACCAGCTGTCCCAAGCATCAAAGGATGCCGTCAAAATTAACGCATTTCATCGGGGTTATATCGGCCTCAATGAAAGTACGACTGTCACCTCATCGGTCGAATCGGTTACCCAGCCAAATCAATCTGAATCATTCATGCTGATGCAACCGGTAGGACCCGATCACGCTCGCTGGGGAACCGCGATCTTTGGCCCCAACCAGTGGCCGGATACTCTGATGCCGGCGTTCCAAGAACGATGTCTGCGTTATTACAATGCGATGGTCGCTTTGGCGCATGAACTCACCCAAAGACTCGCGACAGCGCTTGGGCAGAAATCCGATGTGTTTGACAATGCCTTTTCTGACCCCACGGTGTTTCTAAGAATGATTCGTTATCCGGCCTGCAAGCCCAATTCTCCTGCACAGACTTGTGGCTCGGCGGCTCATACTGATCATGGATTCGTGACCCTGGTCGCCCAGGACAGCAACGGCGGATTGGAGGTTCGCAATTCTGACCACCGCTGGGTACCCGTGGAGCCCATTCCCGGCACGCTCGTGCTCAATGTGGCCGACATGCTGTCATTGTGGTCTGGCGGGCGCTGGCCCTCGACACCGCATCGAGTCGTGCTTAATGACGGTGAAAGATATTCCGTGGCGTTCTTTTTTGATCCGGCCTTCGATACCACGGTACAACCCCTGGGTGGCCTGGGGGAATCATCCGGGGCTGAGCGGTCGCTTCACTATGGCCACTATCTGATGGAGCGTTTTGATAAGAACTACGACTACCGCTGTGAGGAATAAAGACCAGCAAAAAAGCCCGCCACCCTAAACCTCCCGCAATGGCCCCGGGTGATCCATGGGGTAAATCACGCCGCAAAGAACATCCAGCAAACGAGTATCGGCTGAATTGGGGTGTGCGAAGGATCGCAAAAACTGGCGGAGAGGGAGGGATTCGAACCCTCGATACGCTATTAACGTATACACACTTTCCAGGCGTGCGCTTTCAACCACTCAGCCACCTCTCCGCGGGGCGCCAAAGGGTATCCGACTTGTACTCTGGGTGCAAACCCAGTCAGGCACTCAGGCCAGGGCCTTAAGCCCCGTGACCAGACGACCCAGGCCTTCGATAGCATCAGCACTGTGCAATCCGCCAAAAGAGGCTCTGAAACTGCAACGATCGGTTACCCCGAATGCACTACCTGGAATCACCGCCACCCCATGCTGCTCGATCAGATCGGTCGCGAGTGTGAGGCCACCATCAACGTAGTCGGGCACCTCAACAAAAAAATAAAACGCCCCGGCACTGGGGAGCAGTTGCACTTTCCCGGCCACTGACTCCATAGCATCAATCGCCTGGGAACGAACCGATGCCAAGGCTTCAATATAAGGTGCACAGTAGGCATGCCCGGTCTGCAGCGCACCGACAGCCGCAAACTGGGCGATGGCTGTCGGGCAGATCACATTGGTGTCTTGAACCTTGCGCAGTGCTCCAAGCAGGGATTCAGGGATTACAGCATAACCGATACGCCAACTGGCGAAACCGTAGGATTTACTGAGGGAGTACAGACCGATGGTATGGTCCTCACTGCCTGTAATCGCGCCGGGAGAAAAATGAGTCGCCCCGTCGTAGAGAAAGTACTCATAGGCCTCGTCGCTAATATGATAAATCCCGCGGTCGCGGCAAAGCCGATTAACCGCACGCAACGCTACCTCCGGATAAACGACGCCGGTCGGATTATTGGGAGAAACCGTGACGAGTGCTCTGGTTTTTGGCGTCAGCGCCGCTTCGAGTGCGTTATGATCCAGCTGGCCATTACGATCCGTTGCCACAGTAACAGGCACACAGTCGGCAATGCGCACCGCCATCTCCTGATTAAAGTAAAACGGCTCTGGCAGAACCACTTCGTCACCGGGATCGGTAATCGCCAGCAGGATGTTGAGAAACGCCATATTGCTTCCCGCTGTCACCACGACGGCACGCCCTGCTATCCCGATATCATTTTCCCGGATCAGTTTGTCCTGAAGCGCCTCCCGCAAGGGATCAATCCCTTCGACCGGACCGTACTGGTGATTTTTCGGGTCATCCCAGAACCGAGAAATAAACCCGTGGACCGATGGTGGTGGTGGATAATGCACTATCCCCTGGCCAAGAGAGATCGTACCCGGGTTGGCGCCAATGAGGTCAGCGATCGTCGGGATGATCGGTGTCTGGATACAGGACATCCTCTGGCTGGACTGGATCATATGAAGTCTGATAGTGGTTTCAGTTTGGTGTCGCCATCAGGGGCGAAACCCGTGAATTTATACCGACACTCACACCTGACTGACCGGCATTGCGCGCCGCATCGGCGATACCTCTCCGGACAGCCTTTTTCTGTTCGTCGCTGCCTATTCCGGGTATTATAGGAGTCCAAGCGGCGTATTCAGCCGGGCATATAGAAATAACCTGACCCGGTGGGCTCATGTGAACTCCAGCCGAGGCGCCAAACTGCTGACATGGAGCACTAACCCGCTTGGAAAAAGTACTACCGACATTGCCTAACCCAGTCGCACCAACACAAGCGTTCGCGACGGACCGGTTAATTCTNGACTCCGGATTAGTTATCTCTNCGCCTTTTTGCCGGCAAAACATCNAGATACAGCACGATGACCGCTGATTCTCATACCCAAACACCGTCTCCGNCGCCTGCCAACATCGATGACAATGCGACAACCCCCTTCCAGNCCGTGCCACTCGCGCCCGGCACCCAGATCGGGGACCACACCATTTGCCGCCTACTGGCAAAAGCCGATAGCGGCTTTACCTACTCGGCGGACGATGGCCACATCGTTATCCAGGAGTATTTTCCACTGCAATTCGCCTTGCGCGATCAAGACGGCATTTCGTTACTCTTATGTGATGCCGAATTCGATTCCGATTTCGAGCAGGGCCTTAGCGAGTTTCTGCTCCTGGCTCGGGTGCTCAGTCAGATCGATCACCCTGGCCGAATATCTCATTACGAAGAAAACGACGGAGCTGCCTGGTACGCCGTAGATCTAACCGTGCGCGCGTCCCTGGCTGATCTACTGGAGACCGGTCAGCGACTCCCAGAAGAAACGCTGAAAACGATCCTGTATTCAACGGTTACCTATCTGGACACCGCACACGGTGCTGGGACATTGCATCTTGAATTGGCCCCGCAACGTATCCTGTTAGCTGAGGACGATAAAATTTTCATCTGTGGCTTTTGCACAGATAAGCTGCACTACCCGCCTGAGGATTCATCAGAGGCGCATGACTACCGGGCGCCAGAACTAGCCAGCTTCCGAGGCCAATTGGGTCCTTGGACCGACTATTACGCCCTGGGTGCGATTCTTTATCAGTGTGCCTGCCGTGCAGCACCACCCAATGCCCTGAACCGGCTGGGTGCGGCTGACCGCGGACAACGTGACCCTCTGACACCCGCCGTTGAGGCCGGAAAAGGCTATTTTTCTCACGCGATCCTGGCTCTGATCGATCAATTGCTCGAACTGAAGCCATCTCAACGACCGCAGGATGCCGAAACACTGATTAGCGCACTCGACGACGCTGGACTCAGACTTGACAAGCCTGAGAGCCACAATAAGTTAAACGGAGCCTCGCACAAAGAAAATTCCGGGACAAACAAACCCTTGCCGGCCAAATCGGATCGAACCCGCCGAACTCAATCTGATGCAGGCCTGGCGGTGTCCAAACGCCTGCGGGGCGCGACTGCGATCGCACTGTCGGCGCTAGGCAAAGCAGGTGAGGCTGTCAAATCACCCAAAACAGGTAAAACAACAATCCCAGCGTCTACTGGGAGTTCAACGCCCAAGCCAATACCAAACAAGAGTGGCGGTGCCCGTGATGCCTCCGCCACGGAGGACCCCCTACGACAAAGCGCAGTTCGGCAGGAACCGGTTTTCAGTGAATCCCGAAAGGCCTTCGAAGAAACCCTCAAGGTGCTTGAGGTTGAAAGAACGGAGCATCCTCCGCTGGAAATCGCTAACGATCTGGAAAGTGCTGGAGAGGTTCTTTCCGCGAAGCATTACGATGATTTTTCGCTACACCCTGCACCCCGTCCTAGTGAACCGAGTCGCAGGTCTGGCGGGCGCTCAAAGCGCAGTGCATCGGTACCGGGTTCGGGTTTGAACCCACTTGCGAGAATAAGCAAGATATTCAAGCCGCGATGGCTGTTGGGTATTCTGATTGCACTGGCTACCCTTTTGGTGATCTACCTGCTCGCTTCACCGGAAACTTCACCTGGGCTCGCGCCACAGCGCGCTACGATCGAGATTATCGGCGCGACCTCTATCGTGCCATCCCCTAAACCTCAACCTCCATCGTCTCACGATCTGACGATTGCCGATGCCCCTTCGCCACCGCCAAAAGACTTTTCGCAAGATAACGATCTCGAGCGAGTCAAGACCTACCGGGATGCGGCACAACTTAGTCTTTTGAGTGACCCTCACCTGGCCCGCGCCCGGAAATTCCTCTCCCAAGGGCATCTGCTCACACCGGTCGGCGCTAACGCTTACAGTGAATTCATGGCCGCACTTCGTATAGATCCGCACAATAGCGCGGCCGAGCGAGGTATTACTGAAGTAGTCCGTGATGTTTTAGCAAAAATCCGCCATCAACTAGAGCAACACCAGTTTGCCGATGCTCGAATTGCGGTTGCGCTGGCCAAAAAAACGCTTGGAAGTCATGAACGCCTTGATCAAACCGCCTTGGAAATCGATCAGGCCGAGGCCGACTGGCTCAATCAACGCGAACAGCAGGCGGCAATCGCTCTGGCCAAGGCAGAAAGAGCCCAACAGGAACGAGCCCGTCAACAAAAGATTCAATCCCTGTTAGCGCAGGCAGTCGGCGCCTTTGACGCCGACAAATTCATCGACCCACCGGGCGAGAACGCGCTGACGCTATACCGCGCCGCTCTGGATCTTGATCCAGCCAACCAGCGTGCCCGCAATGGCATAGGCAGTATCGCGGCCGTGTACTTGAGACGGGCCCGGGATACCCTGTCGCGAAACGATCTTGCCAATACCTCTGCCCACCTACAGATCGCAACAGCGATTGACCCAACCCATGCTGGCGTGGAGACGCTCAGTAAGCAGCTTCAGCGGCGACAGTACCTGGTTACCGAGCAGCAACGACTGCAGGCTGAGGCGGATGCCCGCATCTCCAAGGCACAGGAAATGGCAGAGGAGCAGGATGGGTTGAACCTNGCCAGCGGTATCAAGTCTTACTACGATGGGGATTACCCTGAGGCCTTCCAATTNCTNAAATCTCTAGCCGATCGCAACGATCCCAGGGCGCAGGTGCGTGTNGCACGGATGCTGCTTGAGGGCCGCGGGACAGATCGCGATAAGCCTAAAGCAATCGCCATGTTCAGTGCAGCACTGGGCCCCGTCCAACTTGCCGCCAGCCAGGGTAAAGCCTGGGCCCAATCAGATCTGGCCGATTATTACTATGACGGCCTGGTGATAGATGCAGACCAACGCACGGCGGCCTTCTGGTACCGTAAAGCTGCCGACCAAGGTTATGGTCCCGCACAGACGAATCTGGGTGTGCTTTACATGACCGGTTATGAGGGCGTCTCTCCAAACCGCGCCGTAGCCGTTCACTGGTTCAGCGAAGCTGCATTGCAGGGTAACCGCGCCGCCATAGATAATCTACGCGTGCTCGGTGAACCCTATCCGAATCAGGGCGGCGGCTGATCCTCACACCCGGCGCAAACCCCAGCCAGTTGGCCATGGTGAGCGGGCTATCTCAATGTCTGGCGCGTCTCGTATAAGTGCGCTTATCAGGTATCACACCCCGCACCCCACCTTGCGGGTTCTTGACGTCTCCCTTTCTGCGCGGAATAAGATGCATGTGTACGTGAAAAATAGACTGCCCTGCATCCCCTCCCGCATTCACTCCGATATTAAAACCACTTACCGCCTTATCCAGACCTTCAATACGGCCTTTCATCTGTAACAACATCGCGTGCATGGCCACAATCTCATCAGGCTGCAGATCGAAATAGGACGCGACATGCCTTTTCGGGATGATCAAGGTATGGTACGGAGTAACGGGGTAACCATCTTGACGCGCGTAACAAAGCGCGTTCTGGTCAATGAGTTCCTCGTTGTTCGAGTCGCAGAAAAGACAGTCTTTCATGGTCAGAAAAACATAGTTAGCAAAAAACCTGGCTCACGGCTTCCAAGCGGCATACGGCGACTCTAAATAACGGGGTTTCGTTCTTATTGGCGGAGAGGGTGGGATTCGAACCCACGGTACCTTTCGGTACAACGGTTTTCGAGACCGTCACAATAAACCTAGCTCTGCCACCTCTCCGTGAAATTATTTAATAAGAGCGTTTTACGCTTATTGAAATTTCCTAATCCTCTCTTACTCAAATTTTCTACTCTATAATCGTGTTGCAAATTTATCCACCTAAGGACTTATCGCTTATAACAACGTGGTTTTTCCGGGCGTTGCACTGGTTAATACCCCGTACACCACCATCTTTGTCGTGTGATGGAACGTATATTCGATTAACGTATAAAATTAATTATACAGGGTAAAGAGGTTACTTAAATGCGCTTTGGCTTAATTTTTCCGCAGTTCGATATTGGGGCAGGCGGGGAAGGTGTAAAAGATTACGCGCAATTAGCGGAAGAACTAGGGTACAAACACCTTACTGGTTTTGACCAGCCACTCGGTTTGGATAAACATAGCCGTCCAGATTGGTCATATGTGCACACCGCAGATGATCTATTTCATGAACTAATGGTACTTTTTGGATTCTTAGCCGGGGTAACAGAAAAAATAGAATTTGCCACAGGTATTATTGTAGCTCCAATGAGAGGTACTGCGTTACTAGCGAAACAAGCGACTGAAGTTAATGTGCTTAGCAATGGAAGGTTCAGACTTGGCTTGGGAGCGGGAATACGGCCAGAAGAGTTTGAAGGTTGCGGATTTGAATATAGCAATCGTGGCAAAAGATTTGATGAACAAATTGACTATATGCGTAAGTTATGGAACAGCGAAATAATTTCTTATGATGGCGAATATCACAAATTAGATAGGGGGGGTCTTAATCCCCTACCACTTGACGGAAAAATTCCTATTTGGATCGGGGGAATTTCGCAAGCAGCTATCCGTCGCACCGCCCAGTTAGGTGATGGATGGTTGCCAAATTTTGGTCCTGATGATTACGGTCGTCAATGCATAGAAAAACTCTGGAGGAAAGCGGAAGAGTATGGTCGCGATCCTTCGGAGATCGGAATTGAAGGATGTGTGCCAGTCCTTGGGAAATCCGATGAAAAGATTGCGGAAGATATTGAGCGTTGGAGGCAATTGGGAGCCTCTCACATTTCTTTAACGACTATTCCTGAAGAATGGGTGGAGTCGGAGAAACGCTGGCATAGGTTGAAGGAAGCAGATCGAGGCATTTGTGGAATTCAACCTCACATAGACCTTATACGACATTTTTCTGAAACTTTCCCGGATTATATGAAAGAGGATAGTTAGTTCTGATGAAACTCGGGGAATTAGCGGCCTTCAGTTCTTTGGAATATTCCAGCAGGGTAGAAAAAACTAAAGCTGCGATGTCAAAAAGAGGTATGGATGTGCTCATATGCAGTGATCCCTCAAATATAAATTTTCTTACTGGATATGACGGGACTTCTTATTACGTCCATCAAATGGTCTTAATAGAGTTAGAAAATTCATCACCGCTATGGATAGGCAGGAAGATGGATGTACCTGGGGCACGGCTAACAACTTATTTGAGTGAAGACAATATTATTTCATATGATGAACAATATATTGATAACCGTGCACTTCACCCTATGGAATTTGTATCTGCAATCATTAGGGAAAGGGATCTTGCCCATAGCCGAATTGGGGTAGAAAAGGACTGTTGGCAGTTTACTGCTGGGGCGGCTGAAACACTTCTCTTAGAACTACCTGATGTTAAATTTGTGGATGCTTTTGGATTAGTAAATGATATTCGTTTAATAAAGTCGGAAAATGAAATCCACTATATGAGAGCCGCTGCTGAAATAGCTGATTTAGCAATGGATGCGGGCATCAATAAAATTGAGCCAGGAATTAGAGAATGTGATGTAGCCGCAGCAATTTCTTATGCACAATTCTGCGGCACAAAAGATTTTTTTGGTGATTATCCTGCTGCTAGTCCCCAATTACCGAGCGGTTCCGCTACCTCAGCGCCCCATCTAACTTGGAGTAACAGAAAATATTCTTCTGACAGTTTGGCGTATATAGAAATATCCGGCTGTCACAAACGTTATCACGCTCCTTTGGCTCGATCGATTTATCTCGGAGATGTTCCTAATTGGCTGAGGGACTTAGTATTTGCTGTACATGAGGGTATGGACCGTGCTCTTGAAAGTGCCTGTTCGGGCAATAGTTGTGAATTCGTTGAAAAAACCTGGCGATCAGTAATTTCTAAAACTCGCTATAAAAAAGATTCTAGAATTGGTTACTCGGTTGGGATTGGATATCCGCCGGATTGGGGCGAACGAAATGCCAGTTTTAAAAGGGGTGATAAAACTATACTAGAAAAAAATATGTGTTTTCATATGATAATCGGGATTTGGACCGATGAATTAGGGTATGAGGTAAGTGAAACTATTAGAGTTACAGACAAAGGTCCGCCGGAGGTTTTGACAAAGTATCCTCGGGAATTGATTTCGAAATAACATAACCCAAAATGATGACTGATATTAGTAAANCTTTGNGATTTATTTTGCATCTAAGACCGCACTCAAAAATTGTTTAGTTCTCTCGTTATTTGGAGATTCNAAAATCTGCTTTGGAGGGCCTTGTTCNGCAATTNGACCCTCATAAAAAAAGCATACCCTGTCCGATACTTCCCTTGCAAAACCCATCTGATGGGTTACCATCAACATCGTTAGGTTATGTTCTGAATTAAGTTTTCTAATAACATTCAATACCTCACCAATGACCTCAGGGTCCAACGCGGAAGTGACTTCATCTAGCAGCATGACCTTTGGTCTCATAGCTAGGGCTCGTGCAATTGCTACACGCTGCTGCTGCCCGCCAGATAATCGGCTTGGATGCTCGTCCTTTTTGTCAAGCATTCCAACCATCCCTAACAAATCAAGCGCTCGGTCAGTTGCTTCGTCGGGTTTTAACCCTAATACATTTACAGGTGCTTCAACACAATTCTGAAGCACTGTCATGTGCGGGAACAAATTAAATTGTTGAAAAACCATTCCGATATCTGATCGGCGTGATCGCAGATATTTTTCATTCGCAAGTACTAATCCATTATCTCCTTTCATATGCGTAAGTGGTTTGCTATCCACATAAATGACACCACTATCGATAGTCTCAAGTGTCATTAACATTCTTAACACTGTAGTCTTACCGGAACCGGATGGTCCGATTATTGAGACCATTTCATTCCTATTTATTGTTAAGTTTAATTGATCTAATACGGTTAACTTTCCGTAACGCTTTGTAACATCGACGAATTCGACTAAAGCTTGATGATTTGAATCTTCATTTTTTCCCATAAATCCACACCTCATTCCTTAGTCATTCCTTGCCGTCTTGCAACGGTTCTTTCCAGCTTTCTCAACGCCATTGCTGCTGGTAAAGAAATAATCAAGAAGATGACACCAACCATCGTGTAAGGTTCGAGAAACCGATACGTTAAGGATCCTACGGTATTTGCCGATTGCATTAATTCAACCACGCCGATCGTTGCCAACATCGGCGTATCCTTAAAAATACCAATCAGGTAGTTGCTCATCCCTGGCAATGCAACGGGAAAGGCCTGCGGAAGAATTATGCGGCCATACGTCCTGATGGTCGTGAAGTTTAATGCTTTGCTAGCTTCCCACTGTTGTTTTGGTACCGCTTCAAGTGCGCCTCTATATACCTCAGAAAGATAGCTCCCATAATGTAGACCTATCGTTACCATAGCAGCAGTCCAAGCAGCCAGTTTAATACCAAACTGTGGAGCCACAAAGAAAACAAAGAAGAGTTGCACTAAAAGCGGTGTCGATCGAATAAATTCCACAACTTCTCTCGTTATCCTATTTAGGATAACAATGGGGGTGCGTTGTCCAATCAAGAAAATAAGGCCAACAACGACGGCTATTGCATAGCCGATTCCTGCTGCCATTAGAGTGTATAGCGTTCCCCAAAGTAACTGGGGCAAAATCTCAAACGCAAATTCCCAACGCCAGGCCATCCGCTAACCCACGATCCTTTTTCCAACTTTGCGGGCAGCCAATATTTCTAACCAGCGTAAAAATGGCGTTAAAATAAAGCGCGCTAACACATAGTAAATGATTAAAGCTGTTCCAAAGACTTGTAACGACATCCAATAAGTTTGATTAAACACCTTTGATTCGAACATAAGGTCTGTCACAGAAATCAGAGACACAAGCGCCGTAGCTTTTAATAGTTCCACCAACAGATTTGAGGCGGGTGGCAGTAAGTGTGGAAATGTTTGAGGAATAATAATTCGTCGCATTTGAAGAAAGGAGGGCATATTGAGCGCTTTTGCTGCCTCCCATTGGGATCTTGGAACTGCTTGAATCGATCCGCGCACTACTTCCGCCCCATAGGCACCAAAGTTTAGACCTAACGCGATGAACCCGGCATAAAATGCGTCAAGACTAAGATCTATTAATAATGGCAACACATAATAGATCCAATAGAGTTGGATCAATAATGATGTGCCCCGGAAAAATTCGATATAGACCGCAGCAACACCGAGAACAACTCTATTTTTCGATAAGCGCGCTAACCCAAAGATTAGGGAAATAATTATTGCTAGAGCTGATGCGCAAACCATTTGGCCTGCCGTAATCCAAATGCCGCTTAGCAATTTTGGAGAAAAAGTTATTAAGAATTCAAAGTAGGTAACAGCACAATCCTCAATTCATTTTATTAACAATAAAAATGTAACTGGGCAGATTAAAGAATCTACCCAGTTTTAAAGCTTCTCAATGTTTATTTCGTTGCACAGGCGTAGGCAGTTGCCTCATTGTAACCAAGTAATGAAGGAAGTTGCACTTCTGTGTACCCGTGTGGGGCGCCGGCTTCCATCCAAGCTTTGGTTCCAATAACTTTCAACATTGCTGTGTTAAACCTTTCAAGAAAATCTGTATCGGTTTTTCTGAAACCAATGCCAACATGGTTTTGAGTCCATATTGGAAGGTCTTTTGGGTTAGTAACCTCGTACTTGCCTTCACCAGCCTTCTCAACTTGGGCAGTAGCTCCGGCGTGGGTCATAACACCGGCATCAGCTCTTCCAGCCATCACAGCCGCTAGAACTTCCATTTCACCAGCCACCAACAACATTTGGCTATCAGGCACACCTTCCCTTTTTGCTGCTTCAACAGTGTTAAAACCTGCTCCTGTTGCAAGAGTGGCACCTGTTCTAATAACGTCTTGATAATTATTTATACCTTTTGGGTTCCCTGCAGGAACCATAAAGGCATCACCAAAAATTCCAATCGGATTAGAGAAGTTAATATTCTCACACCGGCTCTTTAATATATACATACCCCCAGTTATCAGATCATAGCGCCTAGCTTGAATTCCCGGGATCAGCCCAGCCCATTCAACAACATGCCCTTCAACATTTTCTGCTGGAATACCCATTTCGGCTAAAGCTAGGAGAGTTAAATCGTTAACAAATCCGGTTGGCTTGCCATCTTCAGTAGTAAATGCCCAAGGCACTGAAACCGCGTAACCTAACCTCAGTTTCTTACCTGAATCAAGTCTATCCGTGAGTGGGTCTGCAAAAGCGTTTAACGCGAATATTGAAACTATTAAACTTAAAGATAAACTCGAAAAAACATACTTAAAGTGCTTCATAGTTGATCCTCTCTTTAGAACGTGTAACTAACAATTCACTTATGTTTGAGACAAAATCAGTTTTCCTAGGATTTGCTTATTACTCCTAAACTAGATTTCATAGAAATTGTAACAAAAAAGAATACCAAAAAATACAATCAGGAAGTTGTCAGATAAAGGATAATTTGAACCATAAGGAGTTAATCAAGAACAGGCTTCTCATAAAAGGGTATTGTTTCTACGCGCGGCTGCCATTGATTTGTGCGGATCAAGGAGCGAACATGATTGGCTATCTCTGAATGGGTTGCAAACCATACCTTTCCTTTATCTTGCATGTGTTCGATGAGTTTAATAATAGCTAGGGCCTGAGATGGACGGCCGCTGACAGCTGGATGCCATACCCCTATCCAAAGGGCACCAAACTCCCACATAGCGTCAAATTCTGCCGTGAAGACATCTAGCGCAGATTGAGGAGAGGAGACTTTCATCAAGTAATCAAAAGCCCTACTTGAGACATATTGATTGTAGTCATCTACCGAAGCTGGTATTGGCAATTCAACTATAGTGCCTTTCCCATTATCAATAATTATTGGAATATCATCTGCAAAAAGAGAAGAGTCATAAGTGAAACCCGCGTCAATAAGTAAATCATAAGTATTTTTTGACACTCCATAGTAGGGTGCTCGATAGCCAACCGGCTTTTTTCCAATGAATGACTCTATATCTTCTATCCCCCGGAAAAGAGAATCCTCCTCTTCTTCACGAGTTTGTTCATTAGGTGGTTCGTGGTAGACCCCATGATGGGCAAATTCATTTTGATCCTGGACTAAGACTTCTAGTTGTAACTGGTAAGTTTTGATTACCCAGCCTGGAAGAAACCACGTTACCGGAATATTTCTGGATCCAAAAAGGTGGCTTAATCTTGGCAATGCAACGAAAGGGTCGTATCGCATTTGTGCAATCTCGTGCTGAAAATTTCCTACTTGTCCTCTTTTGGTGTTATGCACGACGCTATCGGCATCTACGTCGAAACTAAAAGCAACAGCACATCTAGCTCCATTAGGCCATTGCGGGGGGTTTATAATCATTAGTAAAACCTTTGAGTATTGTTACTTCAAAAATATTTTTCTTCAAACATAAGTGCTCACAAACGTTTCGTAGAAAATATCAAGCAGCTATGTTTGCAGAAAGTTCAGGAGCGTGTTTGGCCATTAATCCAATTTCATAGAACGTTGATGTCATTTTTCTAAATAGAAACATGACAACGACACGATATGCTCCTATTAATCAATCACTTAATTTTTACTCTAATCTGTACTCTAATTTCTTCTACCCAATATTGGTTGAATTCATTGGCTTTTCTATAGAAAAACCTATAGAGACGTCAATTTTCGAGACTGTCACAATAAACCTAGCTCTGCCCCCTGTCCTGAGCACCCCAGTTATGTGGTTCACTGAATTCGCCTTGAGACCGGGCAGCGCCGGCAAAAACCCGATATGCACCAGCGAGGAAAATATTTTATCATGTCGGCGCAACACATCGATGCCTGGCGCAAGGCACGAATGAGCAACACAGGGCAGGGGTGGATTTATGAAAAAAGAGGCACCTACCGATCGTCGTGGGTTCGTTAAGTTATGCGCGTCGGCCGCAGCCGCTATTGCCGCCCGACCGAACTCTCTGGTTGGAGCGGTTAAACATGGAGAGCTCTACCAACGTGTGCAGTTGCGTAAGCAGGATGACACCCCCTTGCGTGCCAGCACACTCAAACACAATGAGAACTACCTTTTTTTCTACCCGTTCGTTTCGACACCCTGTTTCCTGATTCGCCTCGATAAAACCATCGACCGGCCTGTTCGCCTGACCACCGGTAGAGGGGAATCTTACAACTGGCCGGGAGGGGTCGGCCCAGAACACCAGGTCGTTTCATTTTCGGCCATCTGCGCCCACAAGATGAGCCATCCTTCCGTACAGGTGAGTTTTATCAACTA
The DNA here is from genome assembly GCA_002726415.1 of Acidiferrobacteraceae bacterium. Taxonomy (GTDB): domain Bacteria; phylum Pseudomonadota; class Gammaproteobacteria; order Arenicellales; family UBA868; genus UBA868. The sequence continues at coordinate 76,070 of PBSU01000006.1, forward strand.
CCGTTCTGAAGAAGTACAGTTCGCCGGCAATGACAGCCAGTTTCACCGTCGATCCAATGTAATCTATTGCTGTTCGGAAGGCAGCGTGTATGATCCGGCAGAGGGTGCCCGGGTCCTGGGTGGTCCCGCACCGCACCCGCTTGCCGCGATTTTGCTGGAGCACGATCCCAACACCGATGCCCTCTACGCCGTGGGTGTCGCTGGCCAGTCCATGTTTGAGCCCTACTTCAGCGCTTTTGCGCATCGACTCGAGTTGGAGTTCAAAACCGAGCACATCGATCAACTCACCCGTCATTCTGCCTACGTTGTCCCGCTTACCCAATTCTGCTTACGACAGGTATTATGTTGACAGGCACCCCTCAGCCTGTCAGCGCACCTAGCATTTCGGATCGGCCCGTTTCCCGGGCATAGTCGTACGGCGTACGGCCTTTCTGGTCAGGCACTTCTAAGCTCGCCCCCCCTTGGACCAACGCGCGTGCAATATCCACAAATCCTTGCGCAACGGCTCTATGCAGCGCAGTTGCTCCCTCGGCATTGGCGGCGTTAAGATTGATGCCCGGTAGCGCTACCAGCACCTGCACGGCAGCCAGGCGCTTTTGTTCCGTCGCCTGCATTAACGGCGTCCAACCGAAGACATCACTCAGATTTGGATCTGCTCCCGAGCTTAACAGTTTCTGAATTACCAAAAGATGGCCCTTGGCGGCCGCCAGTGCCAGCGCCGTCCACCCGTTACCCGCCTGGGTATTCACCCTGGCACCTACCTCTATAAGCGCCGAGACAATCTTGACATCGCCGCTGACAGCGGCGTGCATCAGCGGTGTACCGCCATTGCTGTTGCGCGCGTTGACATCGGCGCCCGCCTTAATCAGATCGAGGCTGAGCTTAGCTGCGAGGCCTTGCGCGCTGACCATCAACGCAGTCTTCCCGTCTTGCGTGGACACATTGACCTGGGTAAAACCCCGGTTCAGCAATGTTGATAACGCTGTCACATCCCGCGCCCGAATCGATCGCACCCAGGATTCCAATGAATCTGCTGCAGCCACAGCTGGAAACAGAATTACCAGGACAAGGCATAGCCGTATCAGGCCCAAAGCGTGAATTCTCGATGGCAACACTACCCTTCTCGCCATTTTGGCCCACCAGGTAAAGTCGAGCCGGTACCCAATCGGTCTAATCCGATCGACGCTGACTTTTGAACCTGATTCAGTGGCGAGGGGTCAGGGTGCTCGGTTTTCCTCAGAATCGCCCTGAACTTCTGTATACCAGCGGTCGTGGTGTTCTTTCGCCCAATTGGCATCCACCTGGCCACGGGTCATTCCTGAAAGCGTACCTCGGACAAAGAATACCGCCAGGAAAATATGCCCAACAACCAGCGCGATAAATACCACTGCAATAACACCATGGACGATATGGGTGTACTCCATCACGTGACGGTATTGGCTGAAGTCGGGGCAAACCGTCACGATCCAGGATGCGATTGCCGGAAAATCCAGGATATAACCGGTAACAGATATTCCGATTCCCAGAAACACCGTTAGCCAGAAAAGCACTTTTTCACCGCCATTAAACTTGCCCGCGCTGGCATGGCCTTTACCCAGCATCCCACCACCCTTGGCAAACCATGTCAGGTCGCCCTTTTCGTAAAGATTCCTTCGCACCAGATTAAAAAACATCAGCACCAGGGCAATGGGAAACAAGAGTCCGAGCAGGTTATGCACCTCCTTAGATGCAGACGCAGCGACACCGAACGCTGACTTGCCGATGAGGGGAATCAATAGGGGGCGCCCGAACAGCAGTAACAACCCGGTAATCCCCAGCACAATGAAAAGCGCGGCAAGCAGCCAGTGAACAAAACGGGCGTTGACGGAGTGACGCTGCACCTGTACGCCCGACTCACCCGAGCGCAATTTCACTGGGCCGCGAATAGCATAAACCCCGACAATAATCAGAAGGACTACCAGCAATAGGTCGCCACCCTGTGGAATAAGCTGGTCATTGCGGGTTGACATCCAACGCTCACCTTGGGGATTGACCAGAACGGCGCTGTCGTGGCCCGTCACCTGCGTGGTCGCAGGCGTGTCGAGATGTCCCCGCACAGCACGCCAGAGATCTGCACCGGGGTTGGGATTATTAATTTCGGGTACAGAGTTCTCCGCCAGTGCCGCGGCGCCCGGAAACAAATTGGCGAGGGGAAGACAGAGCAGTCCGAGCAGAAAAATCCAGAATCGGCAATTTCTCACGTTTTACTCCTTCTCAAGATTTTGCGATTGCCGGCCCGCACCTAAAATGGCACCGATTGGCCGGGCACCCTGCAGACTCCAGGGCCCGCACGCCCTCATCAATCCAGCGCCAGCCAGAGCGCCCGGTGATAAGAAACAGTGTGCTGGCGAGATACGTGAACAAACCGGGGTGCCAGGGCGGAGGCGGTAACCGTTCCGGTCCACCGCCTCCTTCTGGTACTCCAGGACATCTGGGATCGGTATCCCTAGCCCTTGATCCCCTGTTTATCGTAGGCGACACCCCAGCCCCACTGAAGCGCACCTGCGCCCCGGTACATGACGCGTTCGCGGAAGATATCCGAGACCTTATCGCCATCTCCAGCCAACAGGGCTTTGGTTGAGCACATCTCGGCACACAGGGGCAGTTTGCCCTCAGCAAGCCGGTTTGCTCCGTACTTGCGGTGCTCCTCGGCCGAGTTGTTCTCCTCCGGGCCACCTGCGCAGAAGGTGCACTTATCCATCTTACCGCGTGAGCCAAAGGCGCCGGTCTCGGGGAACTGCGGGGCACCGAATGGGCATGCATAGAAACAGTAGCCACAGCCAATACAGATGTCCTTATCGTGCAACACCACACCATCGTTGGTGGTGTAGAAGCAGTCAACTGGACAGACTGTGGAACAAGGTGCATCGGAACAATGCATACAAGCCACTGAGATAGAGCGCTCACCATGGTCACCATCGTTAATAGTGACGACACGTCGGCGGTTCACACCCCAGGGTATGTCATTCTCGTTCTTACATGCGGTGACGCAACCATTGCATTCGATGCAGCGCTCGGCGTCACAAAGGAACTTCATTCTAGCCATGAGTCATATCCTCCTTTAGGCAACGCTAATGCGGCACAGGGAACACTTGGATTCCTGCATCTGGGTGACAGAATCGTAACCGTAGGTCATCGCCGTGTTGGCTGCCTCCCCGAGTACATACGGATCGGCTCCTTCCGGATACTTGCTGCGAAGATCCTTACCCTCCATGTGGCCAGCGAAGTGGAACGGCAGGAACACAACTCCGGAAGAGACCCTTCGAGTGACGAGTGCTTTCACTTTAAGCTTGGCGCCTTCCGCCCCCTCGACCCAGACCATCTGGCCATCGCGTATACCGTTGTCATTGGCATCCGAAGGATGGATTTCTGCAAACATGTCCTGCTGCAGTTCAGCCAGCCAGGGATTCGACCGTGACTCGTCGCCACCCCCTTCATATTCCACCAAGCGCCCGCTCGTGAGGATCAACGGGTACTCTTTGGAATGATCCGTCTTCTGGATGGACGCATATCGGGTCGGTAGGCGATACGCCTTTTTATCCGCATAAGTCGGATATTTCTCGACCAGATCGCGTCGGTTGGTATACAACGGCTCCCTATGCACCGGCACAGGATCCGGGAAGGTCCAGACAACCGATCGGGCCTTGGCATTGCCAAAAGGCGCGCAACCATGCTTGATTGCGACCCGTTGAATTCCGCCAGATAGATCAGTTTTCCAGTTCCGACCCTCTGCCGCGGCTTTCTCTTCACCCGTGAGATCATCCCACCAGCCAAGTTGCTTGAGCAGTTTGTGATCAAACTGTGGGTAGCCGTCCTTGATCTCCGAACCCACCGGATAGGAGCCATTTGCCAGCAGGCTCTCACCGTTGCGCTCCACCCCAAAACGGGCACGGAAGCACAAGCCGCCATCTGCGACGGGCTTGCTTGGATCGTACAGGTTTGGCGTACCAGGATGCCCCATCTCGGGGGTGCCCCAGCAAGGCCATGGCAGGCCGTAGTACTCCCCATCACAGGGGCCACCCTCGGCCTTAAGCGTCGTGAGATTAAACGTGCCCCAGTTAGCCTGTTGCTTCTTCATCCGCTCTGGGCTCTGACCGGTGTAACCGATTGTCCACATGCCGCGGTTAAACTCGCGGGTGATATCTTCAATCAGCGGCTCGTCATTTTCGACCTTGATGTTCTTGGTGAACTCGGGGCCGAACTCAAGTTTGCTCGCCATTTTGTACATAATGGTGTGATCAGGCAATGACTCAAACATCGGGTCGATGACTTGGTCACGCCATTGCAGCGACCGGTTCGAGGCCGTAACCGACCCATAGGTTTCATACTGGGTGGAGGCTGGCAGGAGATAAACACCATCCGTCCGATCGTGCATGACCGCGCTTGCTGTCGGGTAGGGATCGATCACCACCAGCAGATCCAGCTTTTCCATGGCCTTTTTCATCTCAAGGCCGCGGGTCTGGCTGTTCGGCGCATGCCCCCAGAACACCATCGCCCGCACGTTATCACGTTGGCCGATATTGGCTTTGTCTTCCAGTACACCATCGATCCAACGTGAGACGGGTATCCCTTTGTAATTCATCGGCGAGATCGGTTTGCCGTTGTCACCCGCTACCTCGCTGGGATCGAACCTGCCTTTGACCCACTCATAATCCAGGTCCCAGACGCGTGACCAATGCTTCCATGAGCCTGCGGACAGACCATAGTACCCGGGTAACGAATGTGACAGGATGCAGAAGTCGGTGGCACCTTGAACGTTATCGTGGCCGCGGAAGATATTGGTGCCGCCACCTGATTTACCCATATTGCCTAACGCAAGTTGGAAGTTACAGTAGGCGCGGGTATTGTTGTTGCCGATCGTGTGCTGGGTTCCCCCCATGCACCAGATGAAGGTTCCCGGCCGGTTATCCGCCATGATCTTGGCGGCCTGGTATACCAACTCCTCGCGCACGCCGGTCACATCATGGGTGACATCCGGGTTCCAGTTGGCAACCTCCTTCTTGATGTCGTCCATGCCCCAGACCCGCTGGTGGATAAACTCTTTGTCTTCCCAGCCGTTCTCGAAGATGTGCCACAAAATGCCCCAGATAATAGCGACGTCTGTTCCTGGGCGTATCTTCAGATGCAGATCTGCATGGGCTGCAGTCCGGGTGAATCTCGGGTCAATCACGATCAGCGGCGCATTGTTGCGTTCCTTGGCCCGCATCAGATGAATCAGGGAAACCGGGTGTGCCTCAGCCGGGTTGCCGCCGATCACCAACATCGCCTGACTATTGTGAATATCGTTATACGAGTTGGTCATCGCGCCATAGCCCCAGGTGTTGGCAACACCTGCGACCGTGGTGGAATGACAGATCCGCGCTTGGTGGTCACCGTTGTTCGAGCCCCAAAGAGCGTAGAACTTACGGAACATGTATGACTGCTCGTTGTTGAACTTGGCAGATCCCAGCCAGTACACAGAGTCAGGTCCGGACTGCTGCCGGATCTGGAGCATCTGATCACCGATCTCGTTAATCGCCTCATCCCAGCTGACCCGGACCCATTTTCCGCCAACCAGCTTAGTGGGGTATTTCAAGCGGCGCTCGCCATGGCCGTGCTCACGAACCGAGGCGCCTTTGGCGCAGTGGGCACCCAGGTTAAAGGGGTGATCAAAGGCCGGCTCCTGGCCAACCCAGACCCCATTGTTCACTTCGGCGTTGATGCCGCATCCCACCGAGCAATGCGTACAGACCGTACGCACTGTTTGGGTGCCACCGCCCCCCGAGGGGATCGCAGCCTGTGCTTTTCGCATCATGGTGGGTGACAACGCTGTCGCAGCAGCCGCACCACCCAACGTCACGCCAGAGCGCTTAAGGAAAGTCCGGCGATCAATGGCGCTGCCGGTTCTATCCTGCTTCGGAACCGACGCGGGTTCAGTCGCAGTTCTGATCAGTTTCATTTGAATTCCTCCGTCATTCCGGGCCAGCCCGGAAAAGGGTGTAATTAGGACGATCAGCCAGCCTTAGAGCCTGGCGGTCTTGTAGTAGTCCCTGATGTGGCCAGATTCCCGATAGCCCGTATCGGCTGATGCCCCGGGTGAGTTCTGGTCTGTCGCTGCGACTGCACCGGTACTTGCTGCCAGTGCCGCGGCACCGCCTGCGGTCGCCGCACCCTTGAGGAATGCACGCCTTCCGGTCGCACTTTGCTCCTTTGGTAATTGCTTCTTGCTCATATTTCTCGTTTCCTCGCTGTGGAAGAGTTATTAGATTCCAACAACGTCAAGCTACACCTCCATTGCGAAGTACTGCTTTTCGAGCGCAATGAAAGCTTTGCCAAATTCACCAACGGCCCGGTAGAAGCCGCTCTCGCGCGCCTCTACCAGATCATCGAAGAATGCTGTCATCCATGACCCGACATGCTGCGCGAAAAATGCCTGCTGCGTGCCATGGGAGTATTCGGCCGGGTCGCTTGCCATGAGGCTCATCACCTCACAGAGTGCACCGGCATGGTCTTCAGGTTCGTGGGTGTCATCCGTCGTCTCAAGGCCGAGCCGGGCAAGATCTTCTCGCAGTTCTGCCAGCGGCCTCTCCTGCAGGAACCCGGTCAGGTAGACCGATCCGTAAGGGAGTAGTTCGCCACGGCCCAGGCCAACAAAAAGTGCGTGATAGTCGTGGGCCAGAGCTTCAAGATCAGCCGTGCCCACTTCGCGCTGCAATCGCTGCCAGGGTAACGGCGTTTGGGCCTCTTTCATCGAGGCAAGAAACCCACGGACTTCTTCAGAGCACGGCGCACCCAGCATTGCCCCCAACAGGGTATACACCCCTGCACGCGCCATCTCCTCGTCAGGGACAGGGTTCATGATGGCCTCTGCTGTTGAGGGCTCTACCACTGGTAGGTGACCGTGCTATGCATATCTATATTACAAATGAGAATTATTATTATTCATAAAATCAATCACTTAATTGCTCACCCAATAGTGACATAGAACCCTCGACAAGTTCAACCCTGCATCCCGGGTAAGGCTCAAATCACGTCAACGAGTACACGCAACTTGTAACTGATTGATTTTAGAGCTCTCCTCGCGCCTCGCTGTAATACAGCTTTGCCCAGGATTGCT
>PBSU01000007.1 GCA_002726415.1 Acidiferrobacteraceae bacterium
ATTGCAGTCATATCTCTGACCATAGCCGGATGTGAATCAGACCGGGAAGAGCTTGAAGCCAGCAACAGTTGTGTATGGTGCCGCCTGAGCGGGGCTGATCTTGCTGGCGCTGATCTTGGTGGGGCAAAGTTGTGGATGAGTTTTCTGGAAGGGGCAAATCTACAAGGGGCAGACCTCAAAGGCGCTAACATCAATCGGGTGAAATTCACCAGAGCCGATTTGACCCAGGCGGATCTTTCTGGTGCGGATGCGCGCAAGGCGGTTTTTACTCAGGCGAACCTTAGCCGTGCTGATCTTTCTGGCGCAAATCTTGCCGAAGCCGTGCTTGAGGATGCCAGGGTTGCCCAGGCGAAACTCGATGGCGCATCGATGCTGATCGCAATCATGCACCGGGCAGATTTTTCTGGCGCTAGTCTGGTATCGGTCAATATTCGCCAGGCCCTGGGTCGAGGCGCGGTTTTTGCCGGGGCAGATCTTTCCCGGGCGAATCTTGGGTGGGCTGTGCTGGTGGGAGCAGACTTTCGCCAGGCAAATCTTACCGGTGCTAGCCTGGAGGGTGCGGATCTTTCAGGAGCAAATCTCACCGGCGCCATCTGGATAGATGCCAGCCCGTGTTACTCTGCCAGTTGCGATGGCAGAGCCTATGTGGACTGAGGTAACGGCGTCACAAGAGCGATTTGATTCAAAAGAACAAGTTATGTCAAAACCATTATGTGTGATTGTGGGGTCTGGTGAAGGCCTGGGCCGTGCGCTGGCTGCAAAGTTTGCAACCTGTGGATTTGATCTCGCGCTGATCTCACGCTCTGAAAAAAATAGTGCCGTGGTGATAGACGCAGTCGCCCAGATTAACGGAGCATCCAGAGCCAGGTTCTTTTGTGCTGACGTGACTCAGCCCGAAACGCTCGAATTGGCAATTGGGACTATCACCCGTGAAATGGGAGAGATCGATCTGCTGATCTATAACGTCCGGGGGAGTTTTGCCGACTGCGAGCCGCTAGAACTATCCTACGATGCGCTCGAGACTGTTTACCGTCAAGAGGTGATCGGTGCATTCGCAGCAGCCAAGGCAGTTCTTCCTGGCATGATCAGCCGGTCTCGGGGCAGTATTTTCTTCTCCAGTGCCACAGCCGCACTGCGAGGTTCGGGTACGCATCCACTCTATGCTATCGGTAAGTTTGGATTGCGCGCGCTCTCACAGAGTTTGTCCAAAGCGTACGCTCGGCACGGTATTCATATCGTGCATTTCAGGCTGGATTGCGACCTGGATACGCCGATCATGCAAGAACGCTACGATCAAGAATATGATCCGACAAAGCTGGCCAGTCCTGATGCGGTTGCCCAGTCTTACTGGTTGACCTATCAACAGCCAAGATCCGCCTGGAGTAATGAGGTGGAACTCAGGCCTTATACCGAAGCCTGGACCTACTGACCCTGGCGTGGGGTCGGTTGTTTCGGGTAATTAAGGAAATAAATTGATGCCATACAAACTGTTTTATGCACCGGGTAGTGCGGCGATGGGAACCCGGGTGATGTTGGAGGAGATCGGCGCGTCATACGAATTGTTGGAAGCCACAATTGATATGGACAAGCCCCGCCCACCAGAACAGCTAGCGCTTAACCCCAACGGCTGGGTGCCGATTCTAATCTGGGGTGACAGAGCGATGTACGAGTGCGCTGCCATTACTGTGTTTCTTTGTGATCGTCATCCAGAAGCGAATCTTGCACCTGCTGTGGATGATCCTGGCCGGGGTCTGTATCTGCAGACTCTGGTGTATTTCTCTAATTCTGTTCAGAACGCCTTTCAACTGGATTATTATCCAGGTCGTTTTGCAGATACCCCTGCTGATGAGGCCAGTGCCCAAAGGCGTGGTATTCGGCGCCTGCGCGAGACGTGGAAGATCATNGACGATCAGATTGGCGCTAGCCTATGGGTATTAGGTGCACGCTTCAGTGCNGCAGATATTTATCTGTTTATGCTGACCACGTGGTTACGTCCATCACGAGGTCAACCATCGGTAGACGAGTTTCCNAATGTCAAGCGCATTGCTGATGCGGTTCTNTTGCGTGAGAGNGTACAGAAAGTCTACAAAGAATGGATTGCAGGCGATACTTATGGCTACTGATCTTAACTGCGATAATTTCGTTGTGGATCGAATCCCAACCCTTTTGCAAGTGTCGGGAATACAAATTCTTCGTCCGATAGTTGCTCAATAATGGCATGTGAATATGGGTGGACGCATTTTTGTGGCACAGTATCCAGTCGTATTGATCGAGGCATAACCCTGCTCAAGTGGACCCCAGACGCCCCCAACACGGTCGCAGATTGTTAACCCTATGCAATTACAACCCATCGACAATGCACCATTTGGCGCTTTTGCGTTCGGGGTTGATTGCGCGTCAATAGATAGCGTATCGATAACGGCAGTTCGCAACGCGTTGCATCATAATCAGGTTGTTGTATTTCCTGACCAAGGGCATCTGACACCGCAGCAGGAGGTCGGGTTTTATCGCGCCATATACCCCGAGGGCACCACTGTCTGGCGCGATCAGGTCTACAACCCCTGGGAAAGGTACAAGGTTGAACAGGGCAACAAGGCGGGTACCTATCAGATTCCTGACGAATCGGGTGTGCTTGTTCTGGGTAAAGGTGAGATCAGCCACTACGGCCTCAACGTGACGCTCGGTGGAGATCGCACCGCATACGGTGAAGAAGAGGGCTCACAGGTGCTGGGCGGTGGTGTACTGCAGTGGCACATCGATGGCACATTCTATGAGCACGCGCCTGGGCACTATACGCAGATGCGTTGCATTGAAGCACCTGCAGGCGAGGGCCACTGGCTGACCTTTGCCGATGAAGAAAAGGAACGTCTGTGGTGTCCGGCTGGATCGACTGCCTTTGCTAGCGGGCGCATAGCCTATGATCTAATGCGCCATGATATTCGCCAGCAGTGCCTGCACACCCAGGTGCATTATCTGCCTCGGCCGTTCGAGGTGACCTACCGGTTGGCAAACAGCGACAACGGCCTGCGGGTTGTCGACCCTGAGTCAGAGGCCCGTTTTAAAAAGGGGTGCGAACTGCCTGGCACACCTTTCGATGACCCGATGGCACAGGTCTATCCCCTGGTATGGACTTGTCCCGAAACAAAGCTGCAGGCACTAATGCCCCAACCCCGTTGCCTGTCTTGCCTTGAAACAGAAATTAACTCAAATCCTGTCTTTGTCGGCCTTACCGAGTCAAGACGCCTGGTCGAATCCTGGATGCACCCTGCGATAGCGGCAGAATATGTCTATATACACGCCTGGCAACCGGGTGATTTGGTGGTCTGGTACAACCGTTCAGTATGGCATTCAGCTACTGGCCGACTCGGCCGAGACGACCGGCGGGTCATGCACCTGACTGCGTGCAATAGCAGTGAAGTGCCCATTTGCCTGAATAACTGAAATGCTTTTTGGATCGATATAACGATGTCAGAAGACCACATACTCAGTTTTGATCTGGGAAGCCACGTGTTTGCGGTCAGTACCAAGTCTGACATGGCGCAACGCTTGTTCGACCAGGGCCTGAACTGGTGTTTTGGGTTTAATCAGGAAGAAGGACTGGCCTGCTTCAAGACGGCATTGGATTCTGATCCGCAGTGCGCAATGTTGCATTGGGGTGTGGCTTATGCAGCAGGGCCGTTTTACAACATGCCGTGGTGTGATTTCAGCGAGCCCGAAGCGATCGACTGCACTGCATTTTGTCGCGGGCATATTGATCAGGCGTTAGCGTTGTTAAGTCGGGCGACCACACTGGAGGCCGCACTGATCAGAGCACTGGCACTGAGGGTTCAGAAATCACACCCGGTAAGCCAATGCGAGTATGACAGTTGGGACGACGCCTACGCAGACGCGATGCGCAAGGTTTATGTCAGTTTCCCTGAGCACCAGGATGTGGCGGCCCTGTTTGTCGAAGCGATGATGAGCCGTACCCCCTGGCGGATGTGGGATGTCAAAACAGGGTTGGTATCGGCGGGGGCCGATACGCATGAAGCGATCACAGTCTGTGAAAAAGCCATTGCCCTGGCCGATGCAAACGATGAGCAACAGCACCCGGCGATCTTGCATCTGCATATCCACCTGCTGGAAATGTCACCCACACCGGAGCGGGCTATGGATTCAGCTGATCGCCTGGGGGGGTTATCGCCTGATGCAGGGCATATCCACCATATGCCTGGGCATATCTATGTTCTGTGTGGCGAATATGAAAAGGCCCGGATTGCGAGTGAAGCGGCTATCCGTGTCGATCGCAAATATCTTGCCTACGCTGGACCTCATAACTATTACACAACAGCAAGGTGTCACGATCTGCATCTGATGATGTATACCTGCATGCTGCTAGGGCAGTTTGAGCCTGCCATGGCCGCTGCACAAGAGATCTGTAAAAACCTGCCCCCTGATGTGATCGATCTGAAGGGTAAGCCATTCATCGCCAGCACGATGGAGGGGTACTACGCTATGAAAATGCATGTGCTGGTACGTTTTGGCAAATGGCAGGAGATCGTAGATTCTCCAATGCCTAAAGATGCCGATCTTTATTGCGTGTCGACCTGCATGCACCATTACGCAAAAGGGATTGCCTATGCCGCGTTGAAGCGCTTTGGCGAGGCTGAAAATCAAAAGTGTCAGTTTTACGAGTCTCTTGGGCGGGTCGAACCGGGCCGGAAGTTCTTCAATAACCCGGCAGTCGAGACGTTAGGGGTGGGCGAAAAGATGCTGCTGGGAGAGCTGGAGTATCACAAAGGCAACCATGAAATTGCTTATACACACTTGCGTGAAAGTGTGCACCGTTGTGATGATTTACATTATTCCGAGCCATGGCCCTGGATGCATCCGCCACGCCATGCTCTGGGGGCGTTGCTGATGGAGCAAGGTCACTACGCAGAAGCAGAAGAGGTGTATCGGGCAGACCTGGGGTTAAATGACAGTGTGCAACGATGTGCACAACACAAGAACAACGTCTGGGCTCTTCATGGTCTGGTTGAATGCCTAAGTCATCGTGGCGAAAATAAAGAGCGTGCTGATCTGCATATGTTATTGACGAGCGCGCTTGCCAGTACGGACGTGGCTATTACCTCTTCATGTTGTTGCCGGAAAACAGTCGTTGATATTCAGCCTACTGAGCGACCAGCCACTTGAGTCCGGGCTAAGACTCGATCGAATCATTCTCTTCGCGCATCAGTTCATCCGCCTGGATCCATTGGCGGATACTTGGGGGCGGGTCTATTGCGGGGCCGGTGTACTGAATTGCACCCAGCAGGTCAGCAGTGGGTACTGATTTTCCCCGCGTCCTGAATAAGCCGCGGGCGGTAGCGCGTGCGGCGCGGGTATTGCCGGTCAGGATGTCGTGACGAAAATACAGCCACTTGTTATCCCAACCGCAGATGCTGCTTTTTAGCGTGATCTTCTCAAGAATATGCAGCGGTCTTTCAAAGCGCACCATGACTCCACCCGCCACGGGAAACCAGCGTTGGCGAAGTACCAGCCCTGCTAGGCCGCACTGGATCATCAGATCAAAACGGCCCAGATCCATCAGTGTAAGGTAGCGTCCATTATTCATATGGGCGTTGGTGTCCAGATCATTGGGCCACACCCGCATGCTGATGCACGATGACCGCAGAGCAGGGCTCGGTCGATGTACCAGGGCTCGCCCAAGCACCCGGCTGGCACGCAGAAAGGGGTACACGGGTTTATCCGCTCAGCGGTGCGCCCACAAAGTGCTCAGAATGCATCGTCGGGGAATTCCATCATGGTGGCGCCCCCGGCCATAATCGACGCAAACAATGCGCCCGTCTGGGGCAAAATGCGCTCTACGAAAAAGCGAGCAGTAGCGATTTTGGCCTGGTAAAAGCCGGTGTCGTCACTTACCTGTTTTTCCAGTGCAACCTTGGCCATTCGCGCCCACAAAAAGGCGAGGGTAACCAGTGCAAACAGTTTGAGATATTCACTGGAGGCCGCGCCGGCTTCATTGGGGTTCTTCAGGCCGGCTTGTGCAACCTGACCGGTGGCTAACTGTAGCCGGCCAAAGGCCTTGGCCAGCGGTAACACAAAAGGCTGCAGTTGTGCGTCCGATGTGTTGCTGTCTATCCAGGCCTGTACTGGGTGAAAAAAGCGCCGCAAATAACGCCCCATATGGGCGGGCAGTTTGCGCCCAACCAGGTCCAATGCCTGAATCCCGTTAGCGCCTTCATAAATCATAGCAATACGGGCGTCACGGGCGTACTGCTCCACGCCGTTGTCCCGGATATAGCCGTGCCCCCCGTATACCTGTACCGCCATTTGTGCCACATCGTGGCCAACTTCTGAGAGGTAGGATTTGACCAGCGGCGTGAGCAGTTGTACCAGGTCGTCGGCCTGTTTGCGTTGCTCGGCATTTTCACTGTGGTCCCGGATATCGATCTGCCGGCCAATCCAGACGGCCAGTGCCCGGGCGCCCTCGGTAAAAGCGCGCATCGTCAGTAACGTGCGTCGAATATCGGGGTGTACCAGCAAGGGATCAGCAGACTGTTCGGGATAGCGGGCGCCGGTCAGGGAGCGGCCTTGCCGGCGGTCACGTGCGTACTCCACGGCAGCCTGGTAGGCGCTCTCACCGATCCCTAAACCTTGTATTCCCACGCCGAGGCGGGCATCGTTCATCATGGTAAACATGGCCCGCATGCCTTTATGTGGTTCGCCGATCAGCCATCCGGTCGCGCTATCCAGGTTTATCTCACAGGTAGCCGATGCCTTGATGCCCATCTTGCTTTCTATCCGCGCGCACCGTATGGGGTTGCGTGCACCTGCTTCACCATCATCGGTAGGTATAAACTTGGGCACCAGGAACAAGCTGATACCTTTGATGCCCTCCGGCGCATCTGGCAAGCGCGCCAGGACCAGGTGGATGATGTTTTCCGTCAGGTCGTGCTCACCCGCCGTGATAAAGATTTTGGTACCGCTGATAGCGTAGGTGCCATCTTCATTGAGCACAGCCTTGCTGCGAATCAGCCCCAGATCGGTACCGCACTGCGGTTCAGTCAGGCACATGGTGCCTGACCAGATGCCACTGACCATCTTTGGCAGATAACAGTTCTTGATCTCATCGCTGGCAAAGGCGTTGATCGCACGATAAGCGCCACGGGTCAGTCCGATATAGGTCGCAAACGACACGTTAGCAGAACAGGCCATTTCCTCCAGCAGCACATTAAGCGCACCGGGCATTCCTTGCCCCCCGTACTTTGGATCACAGGGCAGGCCGATCCAGCCGCCTTGTGCGTACTCTCGATAGACCTCAGCGAATCCGGGCGGGGTCGTGACTTCTCCATCCTGATACTGGCAACCATGGGTATCGCCGCTCTGGTTCAAAGGGAAGAGCTCGTTCTCAGCCAGCCGTGCGGCTTCTTCCAGAACAGGATCGATGAGGTCTGCAGTGGCATCTTCACAGCCGGGCAGGGCGGTGATTTCGTTAGGGTCAAAAAGCTCGTTATAGACGAACTGCATGTCGCGCAATGGCGCGGTATAACTGGGCATAGTCTTCTCTCTGTTGGTTCAGTTGCGCAGGGGCTTGCCGGTCTCAAGCATGTGCTCGATGCGGTCCAGGGTCTGCGGGGTGCGCAGCAGGCTGACAATAGCGCTGCGCTCCAGGGTCAGCAGTTTGTCCTCAGTCAGAGTCTCGGTGGGATCTACCTTGCCTCCTGCCAGTACATGGGCCAGTTTCTTGCCGACGGTGACGTCATGCGCGGTGGCTTTCCCGGCACGTTGGAAATCGTTCAGCACCAGCGTCATGGCGGCTTCTCCACTAGGACCAGGCAAAGTGAGTTCGCGAGCCTCTGGCGGTGCATAATCTTGTGCCATCATGAGCGCCCGATCTTTTGCGCTGGCCAGCAGGCGGTCACGATTCATAACAATGCCGTCGCTTGGTCTGAGGTAGAGCAAAGATCTTGCCTCCTCGGCGGATTTCGCGACTGTTGCCGTGGCTACGGTCTCAAATACTTTACTCACTGCGGGCATAGGTCCCTTGGGGTGTCTCGGGTTCTCGCTCCAGCGCAGTAGCATTTCCTTGCAGCCACCCCAGGCGGGCACCAGGCCCACACCGACTTCAACCAATCCCATGTAGGTCTCGGCGTGGGCTTCTATGGCATCGCAATGCAACAGCACTTCACAGCCTCCGCCAAGGGCCATGCCCGAGGGCGCACCCACAACGGGGAAGGGTGCAAATTTGAGTGCTTTGTAGATATCCTGGCCCTGCTTTACCGACTCGGTAATCTTGGGCCAGGCAGCGATGTTGGCGGCAAAGAGACCTAGTCCGACGTTGGCCCCCACCGAGAAATTGGCGCCTTCGTTATGAATCACCAATGCCCGGTAGCCCTGGGTCGGGATGATCTTGAGTGCCTTGGCGGCCATGGCCATGATGCCCTCATCGACGGCATTCATCTTCGAGTGAAACTCCAGGCACAGTACCTTATCGCCAATGTCCCACAGGCTGGCAGAGCGGTTGCTTTCCACCTGCTTTGAGGCGCGTTTGATGTCGGAGAGCAGCAGTACACCCTCCGCGCGGGACACATCGTGATAGCTACCATCAGTGCCAAAGTGCTGAAGCGCTCCGTTTTCTATACGGTAAAAACTGCCTTCACCCACCTGCTGTAGCAGGGGAGGCACCGCCATGCCTTGTTCGGTCAGTTTTTCGGCAAACCAGCTTGCGCCCAGTTTGTCGATCAGTTCGAATGGCCCCCATTTCCAGGCGTAACCGTTCTTCATGGCCTCGTCTACTGCGTAGATGTCATCAGCAATCTGGGGCACCAGCGCAGCGGCGTAACTCAAGGTGTGTGAAAGGACCCGCCAGGCATATTGGCCACCGCGGTCTGGGTGTTCTACCAGTGCGCGTAGTCCCGTGCGTGCCGCCTCGACGCTGGCAAGGGCGGGTCTGTCAGCGGGGTGATACTCATTGGTCTGAAGATTCAGCGCTTCCTTGATTTTTTTGTCGCCGGTTCGATTCAGGCGGTAAAAGCCCCCTTTTCCCTTACGGCCGGTATAACCGTTGGCAATCATTTTTTCAATAAAGGGGCTGGGGCGATGGATATCCCGGTACATATCATCTTCAGGCAAGGTCGACAGCATGGAGCGTTCGACATGCGGCTGCAGGTCGATGCCGACAAGATCCAGCAGGCCGAATATTCCGGTTTTGGGAATGCCCATGGGTTTACCGATCACCGAATCAGCCTCTTCTACAGTGAGGTTGTCCTCAAACGCAAAGCGTACCGCAACGCCCATCCAAAGAATTCCAATCCGGTTGGCGATGAAGCCGGGTGTGTCCTTGCAGTCCACGACTGATTTGCCCAGCATGCGATCACCGAAATCGCGCAGCGTCGTAATGACCTCACTGCGTGTATCAGGCCCCGCAACCAGCTCCAGCAGGCGCATGTAGCGCGGTGGGTTAAAGAAGTGGGTGACGGCGAAGTGCTGGCGAAAATCATCCGGCATGCCCTCGACCAGGTTGGCAAGTGGAATGGTCGAGGTGTTGGAAGTGACAATGCAGTCAGCTTTGCGGTACTGGTCAATCTTGCGATACAGCGCCTGCTTGATCTCTAGGTTCTCGATGACCACCTCGACCACGAGGTCACACTCGGCTAGCCATTCCAGATGATCCTCCACATTGCCGGGCTGGATACGCTTGGCATTGCGAGGGTGCATCAGCGGGGCAGGATTGGTTTTGAGCATTCGTTGGATCGCACCTTTTGCGACAGTGTCGCGATCAGATCCATCTTTAGGCACGATGTCGAGCAAGAGTACATCCAAGCCAGCATTGGCTGCCTGGGCGGCTATGCCCGAGCCCATCACTCCTGAGCCGATAACGGCCACTTTTTTTATCGATAACATCTAAGCCGCCTCGAGTACGGTGGCGATACCCTGGCCCCCACCGATGCACTGGGTTGAAAGCGCATAGCGGCCACCTTCCCTTTGCAGCACCTGTGCAGCCTTGCCTGTAATGCGTGCCCCGGTTGCGCCCAGAGGGTGACCGATTGCGATAGCCCCGCCATCCAGGTTGACCTTGCTGGCATCCAGTTCTAAATCGCGGATTGAGGCGATAGATTGAGTTGCGAAGGCTTCGTTGATTTCGATGACATCCAGGTCAGTTGCGCTGATGCCGGCACGTTCCAGCGCTTTACGTGAGGAGAATATGGGTCCCAAACCCATGGTTTCGGGCTTGCAGCCAGATACCGCGAAACTGGCAATACGGGCCATGGCGGTAAGCCCGTTCGTTTTGGCATATTCGGCTGAGCAGACCAGAGTTGCCGCAGCGCCGTCTGTTAGTGGGGAGGCCGTGCCTGCTGTCACGGTGCCGTTCTCATCGAAGGCAAGCTTGAGGCCTGCGAGTCCTTCAAGGTTGGTGGTTGGGCGCAGACAGCCGTCAGCATCGATAGTGGCACCGTTAGCCGGGATTGGTACGATCTCATCAGCCAGTCGACCTTGTGATTGTGCGTCGCCGGCTTTTTGCTGGCTGGCGACGGCGAAGACTTCCTGTTCTTCCCGGCTGATCTGGTACTCACGGCCCACGTTCTCAGCAGTCTCACCCATGGACATATAGGCCGCGGGCATGCTTTCGCACAGGGCAGGATTGGGCATGGGGTTAAAGCCGGACATGGGTACACGGCTCATTGATTCGACCCCGGCACAGATGAAAGCATCCCCGGCGCCCATCTGGATAGCACCGGCAGCCATGTGGATGGCCTGCATGGATGAGCCACAGAAGCGGTTCACGGTAGTGCCGGCGACCGAAATGGGCAGGCCAGCCATGAGCACTACCAGCCTGGCCATGTTGAAACCCTGTTCGCCCTCGGGAAAGGCGCAACCCAGGATCAGATCCTCGATGTCATCCGGGTTAACCCCGGTACGGTCGATCAGGCCCTTAACCACGTGGGCAGCGAGATCATCTGGGCGTACTTTGGCGAGGTTGCCTTTAGTGGCCAAGTGAAAAGGCGACCGGGCGTAGCCGGCGATGACGATGTCTTTCATTCAAAAGCTCCTTTGAAAATCAATAAAGTTCTATCGGTAATCCGGTGTTCAACGACGTGAAGCGTCAAGCACGCGCAGCGACCCGGACTGGCTCTTCATCAAGCGCGATCAGCGCCTGTTTCCGTACGCTGGTGAGTTCTTTTAATACGGCATCAAGATCCATTTTTCGTGCCTCCAGTGCCGCAATACGGTTACTGACTTTGTCCAGCAGCAGCAGAATCTGATCACGTTGAGTTGGGTCAGCATCGTACAGATCAAGGTACTCACCGATATCAGTCAGACTGAAGCCCAGGCGTTTGCCCCGCAGGATGAGTTGCAGACGGCCCCGCTCCCGGTGGGTATAAACCCGGGTAGTGCCGGCCCGGCCTGGGTTCAGCAAGCCTTTGGTTTCGTAGAAACGAATCGCCCGCGGGGTAATTCCAAGCTCACGAGCGAGCTCGGTTACCGTCAGCATCTCGCCGACTGCTGCATTCATGATGCGTCAGTTCCATGCTGTTTTTCAGACTCCTCGGCTACCAGTTCTTTTTTCGAGAGCTTGCCGATGATGGTCTTGGGCAGCTCGAGCCGGAACTCTATCTTTGATGGCATCTCGATTTTAGAGAGCTTGTCCTCGAGGAAGGTTTTCATCTCATCCTCTGTGATTTTTTCTCCGTCTTTGAGTTTGACAAAGGCTTTGGGGCTTTGTCCGCGGTAGTCATCATCGATACCGATCACGGTAACTTCGGCTACTGCCGGGTGCAGGTAAATCGCTTCTTCGATCATTCTCGGGTAGACGTTGTAGCCACTGCATAGGATCAGATCTTTGAGCCGATCGACCAGGAAGAAGTGACCGTCTTCATCCATGTAGCCCACATCACCGGTGCGAAACCAGCCATCTCGTAAGCTGTCGGCTGTTTCTTCCGGGCGATTCAGATAACCCTTCATCACCTGTGGTCCTTTTATCCATACCTCCCCCCGTTCGCCTGTCGACAGGGCATCATGAGGTGCCTCAAGATCATGGATCGAGATCTCGGTTTGTGGCATTACCTGGCCGATGGAGCCGGGTTTGTTGATATCTTTCATCGCATTGCAGGTAGCGACTGGGGCGGTCTCACTCAGGCCGTAGCCTTCAACCAGTCGACACCCGGTTAAACGCTCAAAGGTCTCTTTTACCTCGAGTGGTAGCGGGGCACCTCCGGAAATACAGTAGCGCACCGTAGACAGGTCGTACTTTGAGAGGTCGGGGGACTGATTGATAGCGGCGTAGATCGTGGGTACCGCCGGGAAGATCGTCGGTTTCTTCTTATGAATGGTCTTCAGCGTCTGATCCAGTTCATAGCGGGGCAGCAGGATCATCTGTGCGCCGGCCGCTACCGCAAAATTCATTACCGCGGTCATAGCGAAGACGTGAAAAAACGGCAGGATTCCGAGTACCTTCTCCTCTCCGGGGTTAAGGTCCACGTACCACAGTAGCATCTGCGAGACGTTGGCAGAAAGGTTACCCTGTGTCAGCATTGCCCCTTTGGGCCGTCCCGTGGTGCCGCCGGTGTATTGCAGCACCGCGATGTCGTTATCCAGATCCACATTAACCAGGCTCGGATCACCATCGTTATTGAGCAGCGTCGGAAAATACACAATCGCCTCACTGGGCTCGATGTTGGCAATCTCTTTGCGTTTAAGCAGGCGAAACAGCACGCTTTTGACTTTAGGCAATATGTCAGCCATGGGACAGACAATGATCTTCTTGAGGCTTTCTGTCTGTGACAACATTGCCGCTACTTTTGAATAGAGCAGTTCAAGATCCATGGTGATCATGATTTCAGTTGCGCTGTCATCAATCTGGAAAGCCAGTTCGCGCTCAACATATAACGGGTTGTAATTAACGACGGTTGCACCAGCGTGTAACGCGCCGTAGTAACAGATCACCGAATAAGGCGTGTTCGGCAGGCACAGGCCAACACGAGTTCCCTGGGTCACGCCCAACAATTGCAGGCCTTTGGCGGTGCGGTTCACTTGCTCCAGCAGTTCGCCATAGGTCAGGCAGTAATCGAGAAAATCAATCGCGATCTGGTCGCGACAGCGCTTTGCCGTTTGCTCCAAAGTGTCGTATAGCGGGCGGCGCTCGATGCTGGCATTCCAGCCTATGCCTTGGGGGTAATTGCTGTGCCAAGGCTGAGTTTGGGTTTCCATGATGATGCCCTCCTTTATTTAAGTACGGCTCCTGCAGAGCCTTAGGTAACTCCTGCTATAGGGAGTGTTGATTTTGGTGTCCGATCGGATTTGCAGGTGAGACACGGAACTAACGTTAACGTTAACTATATTACGCCTACGTAAACCTAAGAGTCAACCATTTATAAATTATTGATAAATAACCTAAAAAATATACTATCGCATCTGAATCGGATTCATACGGGTGGTGAGCCTGAATTTTGTGAGTACCTGGCTGCGGTCCCTGAAAAGCGCACAGGGCCCGGCGTGCGACAGAGCATGAGAAACACCCGGCTTTGGCATTGATGAGAGGAAAAAGATTGCACGGCGCTATTCAGGTGACCTGCGGGCCTGCATGAGTCGTGGGCGGCCCGTGTTCTTTTATGTATTTGACCGGACTGACTGAACGCGTGGCCGTTAAGCCGCGCCTCGTTTGGTGGGAAAAAACCCACAAATAAAGTGTTTGTGCGTTTTAACTCAGGCGTGAGATTATCCGTGCCTTATTGAAATCAGGTTTTAGATGTTGGGCGCGGGTAGGTTGGCGCGTGCAAGTAGAAAGTGGAGGATTTATGCCAGGCTTAAGATCAGACGTAGACCCACAGGGCCTTCTTGAATATTCGGTGGTCTACACCGATCGCGCACTGAATCACATGTCACAGTCCTTTCAGGGCGTGATGAACGATATCTCTTCAATGTTGAAGCAGGTGTATAACGCAGATGCGGCCATCGTAGTTCCCGGCAGCGGCACCTTTGGCATGGAAGCTGTGGCGCGGCAGTTTGCGACAGGCAAAAAATGTCTGGTGGTACGCAACGGCTGGTTCAGTTTTCGTTGGACCCAGATCTTTGAAATGGGAGATATTCCTGCAAGCCATAGCGTGCACAAGGCGCGACCCGTTGAACTTGGACAGCATCCCGCGTATGCGCCAGCGCCCATCGATGAAGTTGTGGCCGCTATACATGAAGAAAAACCAGATCTGGTTTTTGCACCCCATGTGGAGACCTCAGCAGGCATGATTCTGCCGGATGGTTATATTAAAGCGCTCTCAGATGCGGTCCATGAACACGGCGGCATGATGGTGCTCGATTGCATTGCCTCGGGCACCTCATGGGTAGATATGCCGGCCTGGGGTGTGGATGTGCTGATCAGCGCACCACAGAAAGGTTGGAGTGGTACTCCCTGTGCGGGGTTTGTGATGCTGAGTGTGCTCGCTAGCGAACGTTTGCAGGACACTACCAGTAGCAGTTTTGCCTGTGACCTGAAGAAATGGCGCGACATTATGGCCGCTTACGAAGGGGGCGGACATGCCTACCATGCCACCATGCCAACGGATGGCCTGAAGGCGCTGGTCCGGGTAATGCGCGAGACCCAGGAGATGGGGTTTGCCCACGCGCGTACGGCGCAGGAAGAGTTGGGTACGAAGGTTCGTGAGTTACTGTCCAGTCATGGTATTAAAAGCCTTGCGGCTCCGGGTTTCCAGGCTCCCAGTGTGGTCGTCTGTTACACAGATCATGCCGGTATGCACAGCGGTAAAAAGTTTGCCGAGCTCGGTATGCAGATTGCGGCAGGTGTGCCCCTGCAATGCGATGAAGCAGAGGATTTTCAGACATTTCGTATTGGACTATTTGGCCTCGATAAACTGCAGAATATCGACAGAACAGTGGCCTCGCTCGCAGATACGCTTAAGAAGATGTCGCTTGAAGTTGTGGCCTGATTACAGGCCATCAATTTGCGCGATGCCAATGGCGCTTTCACCGGCGCCACTGTATAAAAGATAGATCTTCCCGTCTTCAGTAAAGATCCCAGGGTCACGCAGTTCGCAAAGGCGCGAATCTGCTGTGCCCACCACTGACAGGGTGGGGGGTAGGTCTGCACCCTCCCAGCTAAGTTCAGGACTCAGGATGACCTGTGGCTGGGAGAATTCCCAGTTGTCCCAGTCATCGTGCAGTTTGCACTGGCTGTGGTAGATGCGCTCGGGACAATCTCCAGTGCAGGAGAAAAAGAGGTGCAGCACATTATCCTGACACCCAAGCGCGGGATGGCGTAATTTGATATTGGTGTCATCTTCAAATAGGCGCATGGCGGACCCAGGTTCACGCTGCGTTTCAAAGGGACCACGCCAGGTACGCGAACGCAAAAAGATCCCCCGCCAGGTGACGGCATAGATCCATGACTCATAATGCAACACCCGAAAGTAGGGTGGACCCAATAGTCTTTCCTTCGGCGTAAAGGACAGTCCATTATCTGAGTAAGCCACACGGGTCATCTGGTCGCCGTTAGATAACAGGCCGTGGTAGTACATGTGAATCTGGCGCCGCGATTCGTCGATATGCACATCCGGGGAGGCAACGTGGGCATACAGGTATCCACCGGGCAGGATATTGGCCCAACTTGGGCGCTGTTCAGGTGGGGGTTCCGCGGGGTCCGTGGCGGCGAACAGCGATTGCGATACATCGAGTACTCCCGGGGTATGTATGGTCCATGGGCCGGTAAGCGCATCGGCGTAGGCCAGGCGAATGAAAGTCCCTTTGTGATGCGCGAAATAAAGGTAGTAGTGGCCCAGAGGCTGCTCCACCCAGTCGGGCACGCGGATTAGGCTGGGTCCGTTAATGTTAGACCCGATCCGCTCGTCCATAGCAGGATGTATGAGGGGTTCATCTACGAGTCGGGTTGCGGTGATTGGCATGATAAAAGCCCGGGGTGGCATGAAGGATTAACACCTGACCGGAGGGATTCTGCCCAATTCAGGTGGGCCTGGCTATGTCGTTCATTGCGCGAATCCGGGCAGGGCGAGGGGCCTGACAATGACCCGGAGCTTTGAAAGCGCCAGTATTTTAGAAGTTCTCAGTCGTTCGAAACAGATGCATAATGCCGCCTATGCTAAGCGAACGACAGCGAGAATATCGGCGGGAATACCGTTCGCGGATAGACAGTTGGTACAACGGTCCGGTGCATGTGCTCCTGATATATGCCATCGGCCTCACCGCGTTGTGGCTGTACGTCCAGCATTTGGACAATGTGCATTGGTGGGAGTGGCTGTCAGTCCCGGGTTTTCTTCTCGCCTGCAATATATTTGAGTGGTATCTGCACCTGAAGATCATGCATCGGCCACAACAATCCAAAGCGTTGCGGGCTATCTATAATCGTCATACGTTACAGCACCACCAGTTCTTTACGGATTCTGAAATGCGTTTTCGCGACCAGAAAGACTGGCGGGTCACGTTCTTTCCGCCTTATGCGCTGGTCGTATTTATTCTGATCTCCATACCCGGGGCGGTGCTTTTCTATTTTGTGCTGACACCTAACATCGGTTGGCTGTTTATCTGTACGACCACCGGCATATATCTTATTTATGAGTTTATGCATTTTTGCTGCCACATTAACGAGAGCGGGTTTGTGCAGCATATGCCTCTGGTGAATACACTGCGTCGCCACCATACAGCGCACCACCATTCACGGCTGATGATGGAAAAGAACATGAACCTGACTTTTCCGATTGCAGACTGGATGTTCGGTACTTCAGATCTGGACCGGGGACTGTTGGGGCATCTCTTTAACGGGTATAGCGAACACCACCTCAAAACTGATCTGCGTGGCCGCGCTCAGCGCCCTGATCGGGTTGCCACAGGACCTATCACTGGCTGATCCCAGGCGCCTATGCCGACTCATATCAAAATCATTGTCTCGGCCATTACGCTTGTGGTTGGTGGGGTGTTTTACTTTGCTGAAAGCCATTATGGTGAAACAACCCTTGGCTGGATCGGGGCAGGGTTATCCGTGTTTATGGTGATGGCCATGTGGCTGTTTCGTGAACCTGGCCGGCGACGCTGAACTTCACCCGATGAAATACTATGAGGGGCGTCGAACAATCGACGGCATCAGGGTCACCGTGGATGGCGTGCCACTTGATCCACGTTATGACCTTAAGGCGTTTACCGGACTGGGATTCGAGTGGTCCTACGAGGGCGACGCACCACAACAGTTATCTTTGGCGCTGATTGCAGATGCTGTTGGTGCAGATCCGGCCCTGCAGTGGTCAGAGCAGTTTATGACCAGCGTGGTCGTATGCTTTGATAACGACTGGCAGCTGACCGGAGACGAGATCCAAAATGCCCTGAGATCTTTTGGTGCTTCGCTTACGCTTACCTGATTAAACTCCTGCGCGAACAAAACTCCCGAGTCCGGCAATATTAAGAAAGGTGCATACTTGAAAGTTCAGATCAGACGTAAAAAGTATTTAAGATTTCTTAAAAGAATCTGGTTTATTTAATTTTCATCATTGTCTGCGATTCTTCTGGGCAGTCAACTTTTCACAAAAACCTTTTTCAAAGAGCAATGGACAAAAAAGAACTTATTCACATGGTTTATCGGGGACCCCATGCAGGCTCTGCGTCAACGGTCAGAATCTTTCGCCGGGGGATCGAGCAGTCTCCCTATGCGGAAAAATGGGTTACCGATGACACCATGTACTCGGTGTATGCAGGTCGTTTGTCCGCGGTAGGTACAGATCAGGATGACCCCCTGGATAAGTACTGGAAACTGCGACGTAATATCATGCTCTACGATATTCCGGAGCGGCCGATCGAGATCCGCGGTAAAGATGCGGTCCGTCTTCTTGAAAAAGCTTTCACCCGTAGGATCAGTGATCTGAAAGTCTGGCGGGCACGTTACGGCATTATCTGTGCCCCCCATGGTGGGCTGGTGATGGATGGTGTGCTCATCCGGCTTGCTGAAGATCACTTCTGGTACGTCGAAGCCAACGGGGATACTGCAAAATGGTTTTTGGCTTTATCTGATGGCATGAGTGTCAGTATCAGCGACCCGAAGTCAAGAGTGCTTCAGGTCCAGGGGCCCAACTCGCTGAAGTTTCTTGATGCCGTAGCACCGGGGCAGATGCCGGAGAATTTTGGCTACTTTCACGCCGGCATGTTTGATATTGGTGGCCAGAGTGTGGTGGTGTCTCGCACCGGATGGACCGGGGAACTGGGTATAGAGATTTATGGCCATGCCCAGCTCGATCATTCGGCACTGTGGGACTACCTTTTCAAGATAGGCAAGGATTTTGAGCTTGAGCGTTCGGGCAGCGCTTCACTGGGGTTGCGGCGTATTGAGGCGGGTATTCTCGATTACCAGTCCGATATAGATCTCACCATGACACCTTACGCCGCCGGCCTGGGGGATTTTGTAGATTTATCCAAGGATGATTTTGTCGGTCGCCACGCGCTTGAGCAGGCAGATAAATCACGGCGTCTTTATGGCTATGTCAGCGAGGGTGCCATGGTCAGTTCTGGCCTGGAGATTTTTGAAGGGCGCGCGCGTGTGGGGGCGACCAAAAGTAGCGGTTGGTCACCGACCTTAAAGAAAGGCATCGGTTACGTGGTCTTCGATCATCCCGCGGGCGAGGATGACGACTGGTTGGGCAAGACGCTCGCATTTTGTGACTCAAATGGCGAGCGTTGTGACTGCGTGATCGTCAACCCTCCATTTTTTGATAACGAGAAAAAGATTCCCAGGGGTTTGTCGAATGGCGGGCTTTCCTGAAGAGGGCATACCGTTAAGTCGGGGCCAGCGCAGGGATCTGATCGGTTGTCTGGGCTGTTAATTCGCAGGCAGCACAAGGATGTCAGTCACAAAGGTGCCTCATGGGCTAAACTTGTCTGAAGGGAGAACAAAAATCATGAGCACGCAAGACCGCATACGTAGTCTCTTTGAACTTGAGGGTAAGGTGGCGCTGATCACCGGTGCCAGCAAGGGTATTGGTGAGGCTATGGCGAGAGGCCTTGGCGAGTTTGGCGCCAAGGTAGTCGTCAGTAGTCGTAAGGCCGATGCTGTTGAGCAGGTAGCCGAATCATTCAGGGCAGAGGGGTTTGAGGCGACCGCGCTCGCAGCCAATATGGGCCGCATGGAAGATATCGAAGTACTGGTGGATCAGGTAGTACGTGTTTATGGCGGTCTGGATATCATAATCAATAACGCTGCAACCAATCCGGTCTACGGCCCGATACAGCAGACCGATGAACGCGCGTTTGACAAAATCATAGACGTCAACCTCAAGGGCCCATTTGCGCTATGCAATAAGGCCTACCCGGTTCTGAAAGACCGCGGTGGCGGGTCGATCATGCATATCAGTTCTATCGGGGGACTCACGCCAGAGAAGGGTATCGGGATGTACAGCGTCAGCAAGGCGGCACTGATTAACCTGACCAAAGCCATGGCACAGGATTGGGGTAAAGATGGCATCCGTGTAAATGCGATCTGTCCCGGCTTGATCAAAACCAAGTTCAGTGAGGCATTATGGAGCAACGAAGCCAACCTTGACCGCTTTTTGCGCGCCATTCCACTAGGTCGGCTGGGTATGGCAGATGATATTGCCGGTCTGGCAGTCTATCTGGCCTCCGATGCCTCAGCCTACTGTACCGGTGGGGTGTATATGGTCGATGGGGGATACGCTGCGTCCTGAACGCACGATGAAGGGGAAAATACTATGCCGTCATTCGATGTCGTTAGCGAAGTAGATGCACATGAGCTTGCCAATGCGGTTAATCAGGCCAACCGGGAGGTCAGCAATCGTTTTGATTTCAAAGGCAGTGATGCCCGGGTTGAACACACGGACCCCGTGCTCACGATTTTCGCCGATGATGAGTTCAAGGTCGGGCAGGTGCGCGATATTCTCGATACGAAACTGGTCAAGCGGGGAATTGATATTGGCTGCTTACAGGCGGCAGAGGTTAAAGAGCGCGGTGCCGGCAAAGCTCAGCAGGATATCACCGTACGCAGCGGGATCGATACGGCTTTGGCCAAGTCTCTGGTGAAAAAAATTAAGGGTGCCAAGTTGAAGGTGCAGGCGGCAATCCAGGGAGAGCAGCTGCGGGTTACAGGGAAAAAGCGTGACGATCTGCAGGCTACGATTGCGATGCTGAAAGAAGAAGATGCGGGACTGCCATTGCAGTACGTAAATTTCCGTGACTAGCAAGCGTTTGGGTGGAGCAAAGACCAAAGGCGATTGGTCATGAAAGAAATTGAATTCTGGTTCTCCATTGGCAGTACCTATACCTATCTTTCGGTAACGCGCATAGCCGAGGTGGCCCGCGAGACAGGTGCAACCTTCTCCTGGCAGCCGTTTAGCGTGCGTCGCATCATGCGCGAGATGGATAACGTACCCTTTCCACCCAGCAAACAGGTGAAAGTCGACTACATGTGGCGCGATATCGAGCGACGTGCTCAGGACTATGGTTTCACGGCGAAGGTACCGGCGCCTTACCCGCTCGGGAAGTTCGATCTGGCTAACTGCGTTGCGGTGTTGGCAATGCAGGAGGGTTGGTGTGAGGACTATGTGCGCGCCACTTATCGACGATGGTTTGTCGATGGCCAAGAAGCCGGTAGTGAGCCTAACCTCTCACAGACCTTAGAAGAGATTGGTCAGAATGTCGCTCGGGTGCTCGAGCGGGCCGGTGATCTGGATATCGAGGCGGCCTATGTCGAGCAGACCGATCGCGCACAGCGCGCGGGTATTTTTGGCAGCCCATCCTATATCGTTGATGGCGAGGTGTTCTGGGGCGATGATCGCCTGGAAGACGCTGTTGTCTGGGCGAAAAAATCCGGCTGATTATTGCGTCTTGCCGGCGTCCAAATTTACGATCGCCAAACGAACTACGGTTCTGAAAACGATTTTCGTGGCTGTCACCATAGCCTTTGTGATGGCCTCACCGCCTTATTGCCACTAGTTTTTTGCGAGGCCTTTAGATAAGTTAATATAGCCATCAGGGTCTATCAGAGTAGGTGGATCACATGAAGCCCCGACTTCAAATCATCTTAACAGCGCTGCTTCTTGGCTCCCCCAGCCAGCATGCCCTTGCGGGCAATTGGTGGGAGACAAATTTTGAACACCAATCGCCTCATTTTGGCGAAGAAGGGGGTTCAGGCAACTGGGGAGCATTCGTATTAAATCCTTGGACTGCGCCTAACCCATGGAATGTCAGTGTAGGTGGCGGACAGGTTCGATCAGGCGCAAATAGTTTCCGGTTTGAACTGCGGCCGGGTGACTGCGGCCACGGCTTCCCACCATATAGTGAAGGAGGCAATATTCATGGTGATTGCCTGTCAGGATCTGAACGGGCTGAATTATCGTCAACATCGTTTGACGATAACGGTGACGCCTGGTATGCCTGGAGCATTTATCATCAGAACTATCAATTTCTCAATGGTGGATCGCCTATCCATGGGCAATTCAAACATGTAGGTGGCGGCGGTTGCGGCGAAGGATCTTCTCGTAGTGCGTGTATAGCGTTGTTTTTGGTTAGTCCGAGCGGAATGCAGGTGCATTTTGATGCTTTTCAGGAGATCTCGCCAGCAATTATCCCGCCCGGTCAACTTAATAATAAATGGAACGATATTCGAGTTCATGCCAAATGGAGTACCGGAGCAGATGGCATATTCCAGGTTTGGGTTAACGGTACACTTAAACTCGATCGTCGGGGTGCAAATTTACAACCAGGCATGGGTCCTCATCGATTTAGATTTGGAATTTATCGATCGCAGGTAAGTCGCGCAAGCAATAACCACACCCAGGTGGTTTACTACGACGAGGTTATGCGCGGGGGAAGTTGCGAAAGTGTCAGCCAGTTCATGACTTGCCCAGGCGGTGGCGGCAGCACAGGAACTG
>PBSU01000008.1 GCA_002726415.1 Acidiferrobacteraceae bacterium
TACTCGGTACACTTGCAGCGCCTGTCAGCGCGAACACAACAAGTGGGCAGGGCAATGTGTCGCTTGCGGGCAATGGAACACGCTGGTTGAACATATCAGTCGTATCTCCAAACGAGCAGGTACTCCACAAGGTTCTAAAAGCCCGCAGTTTCTTTGTGAGATCGAGCCACAACAGGGCGTCCGCCAAGGAACAGGCCTGGGTGAACTCGACCGGGTACTGGGAGGTGGTATCGTCCCAGGATCGGTAATACTCCTGGGGGGCGAGCCTGGAATCGGAAAGAGCACACTGGCATTGCAGGCGGTTGCGCTTTTGGCCAAGCAAGTTCCGACCTTATATGTCAGTGGAGAGGAGTCCTTGGAGCAAATAGCGCTGAGAAGCCAGCGCTTAGGTTTGAATGATGCCCACATTCAGGCTTTATCGACGAATCACCTCGAGACTGCCCTGGGCGCCGCGAAACGGGTCGGGGCACGTTTTCTGGTGATCGACTCAATTCAAACCCTCAATAGCGGCGCCGTTGAATCCGCACCAGGCAGTGTCACTCAGATCAGAGAATGCGCTGAGCGTCTGGTAGAGATGGCCAAGGGACAGGGCATTACCGTGTTATTGATCGGCCACGTTACCAAGGAAGGCGCGCTCGCTGGGCCCAAGGCGCTGGAACATCTGGTGGACACCGTGTTGTATTTTGAGGGAGATGCTGCGAGTCGCTACCGTCTCGTTCGAGCGTTTAAAAACCGATTTGGCGCTGTCAACGAGATTGGCGTCTTTGCGATGACCCAGGGGGGGCTAAAACCCGTGGCTAATCCATCCGCCATGTTCTTATCTGGCAGTGAGGCTGAAACGGCCGGAAGTGCAGTTCTGGTCAGCCTGGAAGGAACACGACCATTTCTGGTTGAGGTCCAGGCCCTGGTGGACCAGAGTACCTTAGGGAATCCTCGGCGCCTTTGCGTTGGGTTTGACAGCAACCGCTTGGGAATGGTGTTGGCGATTTTGCATCGGCATGCGGGCCTTGCCCTGATGGATCAGGATGTTTTCGTCAACGTGGCGGGTGGAATCCGGATAGCCGAAACGGCAGCCGACCTTGCCGTGAGTGCGGCCGTCATTTCGAGTTTCAACAATCAACCGTTAAGTCGCAACACGGCTTTTTTCGGTGAGCTCGGTCTTTCGGGTGAAGTCAGGCCGGTAACACGAGGTGAGGATCGAGTGCGCGAAGCGGCCAAACTGGGTTTTTCCCGCGTAGTGCTTCCCGACGGGAATCGGATAAAAGAAATCCCAGAAAATCTGGAGATGATTGAGATCAATATGGCGGCAGAGCTCAATCGCTACCTGTTGCAGGGCTAGTGTCTGTCCAGCAAGGCTGCACGTTCGGCGTGCCCGAGTCCATTGGCGTTGTCTCAGATATCGCGGAGCAAGTTGTTGATTCCGACCTTGGCCCGAGTTTTCTCATCGACCTGCTTGACGATGACCGCGCAATACAATGAGTGAGACCCATTTTCACAAGGCAGTGATCCGGAAACGACCACAGAGCCGGCAGGAATTCGCCCGAAACTGATTTTACCTGTGGCGCGATCAAAGATGCGCGTACTCTGACCGAGGTAAACCCCCATCGAGATCACCGAGCCGCGCTCAATGACAACACCTTCAACAACCTCGCTTCGGGCACCGATAAAGCAGTTATCTTCGATGATGGTAGGAGAAGCCTGTAATGGCTCGAGGACACCCCCGATGCCCACCCCCCCGGAAAGATGCACATCTTTTCCAATTTGGGCGCAAGATCCGACAGTAGCCCATGTATCGACCATGGTGCCGTCGTCTACATACGCGCCAATATTGACGTAACTGGGCATTAAAACCACACGACGACCCAGATAGGCGCCGCGACGCACCATGGCCGGGGGCACCACGCGATAGCCGCCGGCTTCGAAGTCCGAGTGACCGAAATGGTCAAATTTACCTGGGACCTTGTCAAAGTAACGGGTGTCGCCACCGTCAATTACCCTGTTTGACTGGAGCATAAAAGACAGTAATACCGCCTTTTTCAGCCACTCGTGGACGATCCATGCTCCATCTACATACTCAGCGACCCTAAGGGTGCCCGTGTCGAGGTATCCCAGTGTCTCGTCGACTGCTGCCTGAACTTCCGGCGTCGTGATGTGAGTTGGATCACTGCGTTGGCCAAAAGCGGTTTCGATTATTTTTTGAGTATCATTCATTGAGAGGTTTTCGGGTCAGGCCCGTCGCATGGGTGAAGTGGACACAGGCAGAGCTGCGCGAATCTGTTCAGTGATACAGGTTTTTTGTGAGGCATTGGTCACTGGGCCGCCATCTCGATCAGTAATAAAAAAGATATCTTCAGCGCGCTCGCCAAAAGTGCCTACTTTCGCGTTGACCAAGCGTATTTTGCAGGAAAGTAGTGCCTTCGCAACCCCAAGCAAGAGTCCGGGGCGGTCCTGGGCGATAACCTCCATAACGGTGGTATCTCCGGTTGCAGATTCCGAGAAGCGTACGACGGTTTCGATCGGGAAATGCTTCAGCGTGCGAGGTATACGTGCGCGTCCACGTGACGGGCTGGTCGTGGGGTCAAGAAGTTGCACTCGAAGGCGGTCAACTGCATTCGTTAGATCGCTGGCGGAAGGTGCTCGCCGATCGCTGTTGAGAACGACAAAAACCATAATAACCAGATTGGATCGCATGCGGTGGACTCGGGCATCGACGATGTTCATATTTAAGCGATCGAAGCCCGCGGTCACATCGCACAACAGTTTTTCGGAATCCGGACTGCAGATAAAAAATCGTACGGTGCTGGAGTCACTATCCAGACGCGCATCAACCAACGGGAGATCACTGACTTGCCTTTGAAGCAGTTGCGTCGTGTGCCACGCCAGAACGTCGGGGGAATTCCGTAAGAAATAATCCTGATCGAAAAGGTCCCAGAGAGGCTTGATAGCCTCCGTCTGAGTGCATCCGAGCAACTGTAAGGTTTCGTTTTTTAGATCTTGAAGTTTCTGGTCGGCCTGGAGCGGTGAGCCGACGCCTCTTCGAAGGGCTCGACTGGTTTCGTCGTACAAGTCGCTGAGAAGTTTACCTTTCCAGTCATTCCAGACTTTAGGGCTCGTTCCGCGCATGTCCGCGACCGTCAGAAGGTAGAGATTATCGAGACGTTCCTGATCACCCACCTCAACGGCAAACCGGTCGATCACCTCCGGCTCTGTGATATCTTCTCTTTGCGCCACCCAGGACATCAACAGGTGTGTTCGAACCAGCCACGAGACAAAGTTGGCATCGTAATCGCTAAGGTCGTGGAGTTTGCAAAAACGCAATGCGTCACGCTCACCAAGCGTCGAATGATCACCTCCTCGCCCTTTGGCGATATCGTGAAAAAGTGCAGCCAGGTAAAGTCGGAACTTCTTGAACAAGCCCTGCATAATTCGACTGCATTGTGGCAACTCCTGGTTGTGTTCGGTGATGTCCATGCGGCGCAGGTTTCGGACAACGAAAAGGAGGTGGGCGTCAACGGTATAGACGTGAAAAAGATCGTGTTGCATCTGCCCGACTACTCTTCCAAATGCGGGAATATAGGCACCGAGAATTCCGTAGGTGCTCATGGTTCTTAGGGTATGAGTCTGCCCTGTTGAAGATTTCATAATCTCCATAAATAACGAGCGACAGCGAATGTCACGGCGAAACTCAGCATCGATCAGGTTGACGCTGGAGCGCATCAGACGCACTGTGCTTCCCCGAATCCCGCGAACACGACGGTCTTGAATCAACAACAGGAATGCCTCGATCAACGCGAAAGGCTGTCGCGCGAAGACATCGGGATGGACGACTTCGATCATGCCATCGACGGCGCGAAATCGACGATTGATCCGAACGGTATGCTTCTTTCCCGGATAAAGGATGGCCTCTTCGAAATGCTGTAACAGTATTTCATTAAGAACTCGCAGTTCTTTGACCGTTCGAAAATATCGCTTCATCAATTTTTCAACTGCAAGTTGTGCGGAATCCTTGTAGCGAAATTGATGGGCAATGTCAGATTGGTAATCAAAAAGCAGTCGATCTTCACAGCGCCCGGTATGAAAATGTAGTGCGTTTCGCAAGCGCCACAAAAAATGGCGGCCCTCAAGAAGGGCGTCCACCTCTTCGCGTGTGAGGAATCCTTCATGCACGAGTTCTTCAAGGTCCGGCGTACCAAAGTATCGGTGCGCCACCCATTGTATGGTTTGGATATCCCGCAACCCACCGGGCCCTTCCTTAATGTGAGGTTCGAGGTTGTGAGCGGTATCGCCGTAGCGTGCGTGACGGCCCATCTGTTCGGCGCGTTTGGCCGCGAAAAATTTTCGAGCCGACCACATTTTCGATGTTTGAATCTGTTTGTGCAGACGCTCAAGAAGGTCTCCGTTGCCGGCAAGGAGTCGAGCTTCCATTAGATTGGTAACGACCGTGATATCAGCACTGGCTTGCCGAGCGCAATCCTTCAAGGTCCGGACACTGTGTCCGACCTCCAGCCCCATATCCCACAGAAATCGTACAAAAATTTCGATGCGTTCTGCCTGGACGGAGGTGTGGGATCGGGAAAAGAGGATTAACAGGTCAATATCGGAACAGGGGTGTAACTCACGCCGCCCGTACCCCCCTACGGCAATCAGTTCGGCGGAAGAAGCGCTTCCGCTAGGATGGGCCAGCTGATCCCATGCGCTCTGGAGCAACTGATCAATCAGCCAACTATGGGTCTGGATGATCTCCCCAGCGCTAGCTCCGGCGCGGTGGGCGTCGGCGAGTTGCACGCGCCCCGCCTTAAGTGCACCTTTGAAGGTTTCAAGCAGTGGTGGTCCGTCTGCGACCGAAGCGGACAGGGCAGAGCGGTCGAGGATCTTATTCTTGTCGAGCGGCACAGCCTGATCCTATTTTGGGTCTGCGGTCAGGATCTCAACACCATTGTCGGTGATCGCGAGCGTATGTTCCCACTGGGCGCTTAGAGAATGATCCTTGGTTACGACGGTCCAACCATCCGACAGTAGGCGTGTCTGCGGACCCCCTGCGTTGATCATCGGTTCAATGGTGAAAGTCATCCCAGGCTTAATCTCAAGACCCTGTCCAACAGTGCCGTAATGGAGCACCTGGGGTTCCTCATGAAACCCTCTCCCAATGCCATGGCCACAGTATTCTCGGACCACCGAAAACCCCGCGGCTTCGGCGTGCTGCTGAATCGCCGCCCCGATATCACCCAGATGAGCCCCTGGGGTAACGGCATTGATTCCCTTCACGAGGCATTCTTGAGAAGTGGCGATAAGCCGCTCGGCAAGAATCGGGGGCTTTCCGACCGTGAACATGCGGCTCGCATCCCCGTGAAAGCCGTCTTTAATGACGGTGATGTCAATATTGATGATATCGCCGTTTTTGAGTCGTTTCGATCCAGGGATACCATGACATACGACATGGTTAACGCTGGTACAGATAGACCGCGGGAACCCCCGGTAATCCAGCGGGGCCGGGATGGCATCCAGAGTTTCTACGATGTAGCGATGGCAAATCTCATCGATTTCTACAGTAGAAACACCTGGTCGGATATGAACCCCAATCATATCAAGCACCTGGCGGGTCAGTTTTCCAGCCACCCGCATGCGGATCAGGTCAGATCTGGATTTCAGTTGTATTGGCATCGATGAGGCTCCTTTAGTGGGGCTAGATTTTAGTCCAAAGGGGGCTCCCTCCAACTTCACCCGTGCCTTATTTTGGCTTGTCTCATCTTGCTGGCGCGAGAGCGATCGACTCGTTAGAATATCGCCCCCAATCCTGGTGCGGTTCTCACACTGGGCGTCTGGGTGCCACCGCGATAACGGTTGCGGTGGTTGGCGTCCACGATCGCACTGAACACCAACCCGAAAGGAGAAAGACATGACTGACGTCTCTATGCGCCAGATGCTCGAAGCTGGCGTTCATTTCGGCCACCAGACCCGTTTCTGGTCACCCAAGATGGGGCCTTATATCTTCGGTGCCCGTAACAAGATCCACATTATTAATCTGGAAAAGACATTACCCTTATATCGTGACGCGATGAATTTTCTGGGTAGTGTGGCTGCAGCAAGGGGCAAAATCCTCTTCGTCGGCACCAAGC
Organism: Acidiferrobacteraceae bacterium; assembly: GCA_002726415.1. Classification (GTDB taxonomy): domain Bacteria; phylum Pseudomonadota; class Gammaproteobacteria; order Arenicellales; family UBA868; genus UBA868. The sequence continues at coordinate 6,117 of PBSU01000008.1, forward strand.
GCCAAGCGGGTAAGGTAATCCGAGAGGAAGCGCTGCGTTGCAATTGTCCGTTCGTCGATCACCGCTGGCTCGGAGGGATGCTGACTAATTTCAAGACGGTCAAGAACTCTATCGCCCGGTTAGTGGAGCTCGACGAGATGGCAGTTAGCGGTGTCACCGCCGGTCTGACCAAGAAGGAAACCTTAATGCTCGAANGGGAGCGTGCCAAACTCGAACGGAGTCTGTCGGGAATTCGAGATATGAANGGCCTGCCTGATGCGCTGTTGATTATCGATGTCGACCACGAACGAATCGCTGTATCTGAGGCGCGNAAGTTGGGAATACCGGTGGTGGGGGTCTGTGATACCAACAGCTCACCAGACGGTATCGATTACCCGATACCCGGCAACGATGATGCTATTCGGGCGATCAGGCTTTACCTGAAGGGCGCAGCGGACGCAATTTTGGAGGCGCGGGCTGCCGCGGCACCGGTAGTGGAGGGTGATGCGGATGACTATGTCGAAGTGACTGAAGAACATTCTGTGAATGCCTCCACGGCGTCGGAAACCGCTACGGCTGAGGTGGCGTCAGTGCAACCGACTACGGATGACGTAAGCATCGAGGCGCCCCAAGCAAAGCCTGAAGGGGAGGACTCGCCGGAAAGCGGTGCAGATCAAAGTGAGATAACCCCGAACCCGTCATCTTGACCAGATTTCGGATTAGCTAATAGAGGAAGAGTTGATGGCCATTACCGCGACGCAGGTGAAGGAACTTCGGGAGCGCACCGGCGCTGGAATGATGGACTGCAAGAAAGCGTTGACCGAGACCGATGGCGATCTTGACGAGGCCATCGCGCTTTTGCGAACAAAAGGGGCCGCGAGCGCTGAAAAGAAAGCAGGGCGAATTGCCGCTGAGGGCGTCATCGCCTTAGCGTTGAACTCCCAGGCTTCCTGTGGGGTGCTGTTGGAGGTTAACTGCGAGACGGATTTTGTAGCAAAAGACGGATCCTTCCAGGCATTTTCAAAGCACCTCGCTGATGCCGTGCTCACGGGCAGACCCGAGGATATAGCGGCCCTGGGGCAGTTGGTCCTACCCAGTGGAGAGACCGTAGAGACGGCTCACCAGACACTAATTGCAAAGATCGGCGAGAACATCGCTATCCGCCGATTCCAGATTACCGAGGGCGGGGCCGGTGAAGTCGCGGGTTATACTCATGGTACGCGAATCGGTGTGTTGATTAATGTGTCTGGGTCGCAAGAGGTTGGGCTGGGCCGTGATATCGCTATGCACGTTGCTGCCAGCCGCCCAGTGAGTATCGATGAGCAGGGAATACCCGCTGAGATGCTCCAGCGTGAGCGCGACATCTACTCCGCCCAGGCGGCAGAGAGCGGCAAGAGCGCCGATATTGTGGAAAAGATGGTCGAAGGTAAGATTCGCAAGTTTCTCAAAGAAAACACACTAGTAGGGCAGCCTTTTGTCAAGGATCCGGACACGACTGTGGGTGACCTGCTAGCAAGGCATTCTGCCACGGTCACATCGGTGTGCCGATTCGAGGTCGGAGAGGGGTTGGAGAAGCGGGTCGACGATTTTGTTTCCGAGGTTATGGCGCAGGCCCAGGCAGGTTGACCTATGTCGGAGGCTGACAGGCCTTCCCGGAGCCGTTTTCTCGTTAAGCTAAGCGGAGAAGCGCTGGGAGGTTCTGGCGGCAGCGGCGTCAATAGCGCCGCTTTTGAATATATTGGTGGCGAGATCGTTCGTGCTCACCAGATCGCTGGGGCAATGGCAGTGGTAGTCGGTGGAGGCAATTTCTTTCGAGGCGACGCGTCTGTCTCATGGCCACTTGACCGTGTGGTCGGTGATCACACGGGGATGCTCGCTACCGTTATGAATGCACTTTTGCTCGGTGACTGGTTACTTAACGTGGGTTGTAACGTAAGGGTGGCATCGGCGATTCCCGTCGAGGGTATTGTGCCTTGTTACACACCGCGCCAGGCCCGATCCGACCTGGAACAGGGGTCTCTGGTAATCCTGGCCGGTGGTACCGGCAACCCCTACTTTACAACTGACACAACCGCCTGTTTGCGGGGCCTCGAACTCGATGCATCCATGGTCATCAAGGCGACCCGGGTTGACGGGGTGTTCGATCGTGATCCGGAAGTCGACCCCGCGGCGATACGTTATGATCGCATTACTTTCGACTTCGCGATACGTCAAGGACTTAGGGTCATGGACTCAACGGCATTTGCAATCTGTAAAGATCACCAGTTGCCTATTCGCGTTTTAGATTTAGGAATCGAAGGTAATCTCGCCAGGGCAGTCAACGGAGAGTCGGTTGGAACTCTCGTAAGTGCACAAGGAGACGAGGAATGATTAAAGAAATCCTCAGCGACGCTGAAAGACGAATGATTAAGAGCGCTGAATCGGTGGCCACGGAATTCACCCGTATTCGCACGGGCCGAGCCACGACCGCCTTGCTGGATCACATAATGGTTGACTATTACGGCAGCGCGGTACCGATTGCCCAGGCGGCTACCGTCAGCGTGGCCGACGCCCGCACGCTCCAAATCCAAGCGTGGGAAAAAGGGATGATTCCGACTATTGAAAAAGCGATCATGGAGTCTGACTTGGGACTGAACCCTGTGACCGCGGGGGAGGTCATCCGTATACCCTTGCCGGCGTTGACCGAAGAAAGGCGGATTGAGATGACTAAGCGGGTTCGACATGAAGGTGAAAATGGCAAGGTAGCGATACGCAATATTCGACGGGACGCATTGGGAGATATGCGAGAACTTGTTAAAGCGAAAGAGATTGGGGAAGATGAAGAAAAACGCGCTGAATCAAAGATCCAGACCTTAACTGATCTGTTCGTGGGCCGAATCGACTCATTGGTCTCCGATAAAGAGGCAGAGGTGATGGAGGTCTGAGTGTGGGCGAACCCGCGCCACATGGAGCCGCCTTCAACGAATCTTTGACCAATACGACTGACCGAGAGGTCCCCCGTCATGTGGCTGTGGTGATGGATGGCAATGGGCGATGGGCACAGGCAAGGGGTAGGCCGCGTATTCAGGGTCATCGACGGGGCGTCGAGACCGCGCGACAGGTTACATCGCTTTGCGGTGAAGCGGGAGTTGAATACCTGACCCTGTTCGCCTTCAGTAGTGAGAACTGGAAACGCCCGCGAGAAGAAGTCGGTTTGTTGACACAGCTTCTCGTGAGTTCTCTTGAGAACGAGATCAGTCGGCTGCATGCCAATCAGATTCGACTTAACGTGATCGGGGATTTGAAGCCTTTCGGTATCAAAGTGGAAAGGATGGTCGCAACCGCTCGCGAAAAGACCGCGGATAATACGGCGATGACCCTCACGATTGCGCTGAACTACGGCGGCCGTTGGGATTTGATCACGGCTGCGCGCACTTTGGCCCGGGCCTGCGAAGAAAAGCAGATCGCCTGGCAGGATATCGACGAATCTGCCTTGACAGCAGCTCTTAGTACGATCGAGCTGCCGGATCCGGATCTATTCATCCGTACCGGGGGTGAAATACGACTAAGTAACTTCCTGTTGTGGCAATTGGCCTACACCGAACTTTTTTTCACCGACGCGCTCTGGCCAGATTTTGATCAGGCACTGTTCCTCAGGGCCCTGGAGTTCTACCAGACTCGGCAGCGTCGGTTCGGGCGGATCGGCGAACAGGTGAGAGGATCATCCTGATCACAGCATGCTCTTAAAACGGGTGTCAACGGCTACTGTGCTTGGCGCTTTGGTTGTCGGCGCAATCCTCGCGCTCCCAACCGGAGCCGTCGCGGGTGTGTCGGTAATTGTTGCGGTAGGGGCGGCCTGGGAGTGGCAGCGGCTAGGAGCGAAAGGGGCCCCGAGCGTTACCGACTGGGCCTACGCTTTGGGCGTGGGGTTGTTGGCTGCGGTAGGGTGGAAACTCTTTGAAAGCGGCATCATCCCGGTCTGGGTAGCAGGAATTCTCTGGATAGCCCTGCTCGCTTGGGTGGGTCAGCAGATGCTGGAGGGGTCTCAACCCAGGGGGGCGCCAGGAAAGCTGCTCGGCGTGATGGTAATCGCGCCGGCGCTTGCGCTCGCGCCTTATCTTCATGGGCAGGCGGGTTTCGGGCCTGAACTGTTGTTGACGATCTGTGTCGTAGTCTGGGCCGGGGATATCGGCGCATTTTTTGTGGGCCGTGCGTGGGGTCGTAATCGACTGGCGCCGACCATCAGCCCGGGAAAAACGATAGAAGGTGCGCTCGGGGGAGTCGCATTGTCGGTTGTGGCGGGTGTGGCCTGTGCGAAATGGTTCGGTCTTCCGTTGGCGTCCATCATCCTGTTCGCTTTAACCGTGGTCGGGGCGGGTTTCGTTGGTGTTTTGGCGGACCTACTGGAAAGCATTATCAAACGGCGTGCGGGTAAGAAAGACAGCGGCTCCCTGCTCCCGGGTCACGGTGGCGTGTTGGACCGGATCGACAGCCTGCTAGGGGTCATCCCGGTGTTCGCAGCCGCCTGGGTCTATTGGTTAAGCCCGTAATGGAAGGAGTGCAATGACCGTTTTGAATCGCGTCGCGATATTGGGCGTAACCGGTTCCATCGGCGCCAGTACGGTCGATGTCGTCAGGCGGCACCCCGGGCGTTTTCGCATTACCGGCCTCAGTGGGTGGCAACAGTCGAGTGCGCTTGGCCTGTTGGCAGCCGAATTTATGCCTGAGATGATCGCAACGGCTCCTGGCCATGCAGGTGCCGTGCGCGTAGCCGGGGGGCTAGGCCTTGCGTCAAGTCAGATCCTGGAAGGGCCTGACGCCCTGATCCGGGTGGCCCAGTCGCACAATGTGGATACGGTTGTCACCGGAATCGTTGGGGCAGCTGGCCTACCCCCGACTTTGGCTGCGGTACAAGCAGGTAAGCGCGTCTTGGTGGCGAATAAGGAGCCGTTGGTCATGATGGGGTCTTTGCTCATGGAAGAGGCCCGCAGAACCGGTGCCTGCATTTTGCCAACGGACAGCGAGCACAATGCTGTGTTTCAGTGCCTGCCCCTGCCACTGCAGCAACGACTCACAGGAAATGCGCCGGCAGGGTCGACAACAGGAATCGGCTCAGAGATCTCCCGGATTACCCTAACCGCATCGGGCGGGCCATTTTTGCATACACCAGCCGCAGCTTTGGCAAATGTATCGGCAACGCAGGCACTAGAACATCCAAACTGGAAGATGGGACCCAAGGTCTCGATAGATTCGGCCACGTTGATGAACAAGGGCCTTGAGTTGATTGAAGCCTGCGCACTTTTCAGTATCCCCGAGTCCCAGGTTGATATTGTGATACACCCTCAGAGTATCGTTCACTCTCTGGTGGAGTTTTGTGACGGCTCCCTGATCGCACAATTAGCCAGCGCAGATATGCGAATCCCGATCGCTCATGCCCTGGCCTACCCTGAGCGCATCAATTCTGGAGCAACATCTTTGAGCCTCACCGCTGTGGCCTCCCTACAATTTGAAGAGCCCGATACTGAGCGTTTTCCGTGCCTACGCCTTGCACGTGAAGCGGCCCGGGCCGGGGGGAGCGTTCCCACCATCCTCAATGCAGCCAATGAAGTCGCAGTGTCCGCATTTCAAGAGGGTAAACTTGGCTTTATGCAGATTCCCCAGTTAATCGAGCGCGTGCTGGACGTGTTACCCGGGGAGAGGGTCACGAGCCTCGAGGCGGTAACCCATATTGATGATAAGGCGAGACAGCTTGCGCAGCACATGCTGCCCTCGATTGTCGCCACAGGGGTCTAAAAGAGGCGCAGACTGTGTTCATTAACTTGATATTTTTTCTGGTCGCAGTTGCAGTTTTGGTGAGTTTTCATGAATTCGGGCATTTCATCGTAGCCCGCTGGATGGGTGTGCGCGTCCTCAAATTCTCAGTCGGGTTTGGCAGGACGATTTGGCGCTGGCAAAAGGATTCGAATCATACCGAGTATGCGATCGGGCTTGTGCCTCTTGGCGGCTACGTTCGTATGTTGGATGAGCGCGAAGGCGAAGTTGAGGCCGCGCAGGCGCACTTCGCCTTCAATCGAAAAAGCCTTTCCCGCCGATCGGCCATCGTTCTCGCGGGGCCGGTTGCGAACCTTGCCCTTGCATTTTTTCTCTATTGGGTCATTGCCTTGATCGGGACACAGGACCTCGCTCCGGTCGTGGGCAAGGTGGAAGCGGAGAGCCCCGCAGCCACCGCGGGTTTCCTGCCTTCGGACCGACTCCTAGCGGTGAATGATCGGGTGGTGGAAGGCTGGAGCCATCGCCGACTGTACCTTCTCGACCAGGTGGCCCGTGGTCGGGACTTGGTTTTTGATGTTGAGCGAAGTAAAGGGGGGCGCCTGCAAATCACTATACCGGCACGAGTATTTGAAGATACCGCGTTTGAACCCGCTTTGCTCGGACGCGTGCTCGGTTTACATCCAGCGCTACCTTTTTGGCCGGCGGGCGTGGGAGCGGTCATTGAGAACAGCCCAGCAGACCTTGCAGGGTTAAAATCCGGTGATCGAATTCAGGCGATCGATGGAGTTCCGATGAGCGATTGGTCTGGACTGGTTAACACGGTCGCAAAAAAACCGGGAGTGGAGCTGGTCTTTTCTGTGGTTCGGGAAGGGCAAGTGCTGACTGTTCCGATCGTCCCGCAAGCGATAGAGCTGAATGATCGGACGATTGGCCGTATCGGAATTCAGAGTCCGGCTCGGCAAGATTTTCCTGAGCGATTTGTCCGACTGCAACGAGGCCCTATCGCAGGAGCAGTCCAGGCATTGGAGACTACCTGGCTTATGTCCTCATTGACCTTACGAATGCTTGCAGGCATGTTGACCGGGAAAGCTTCGCACGAACACATCAGCGGACCTGTCTCTATAGCGCGTTACGCTGGCCAGTCCGCTAAGCTCGGAATAGTGCAGTTTCTGGCGTTTCTTGGAGTCCTGAGTGTTAGCTTAGGGATTCTTAACCTTCTACCCATTCCAATTCTGGATGGGGGGCACCTGCTTTACTTTGTCGTGGAGGCCATCTGGGGGCGCCCAATTCCTGAGCAGATTATGCAATGGGGACAGCAACTCGGAGTAGCAATAATTGTTCTGTTGATGGCGTTGGCGTTCTATAATGATATTCTGAGTCTCGTACGGTGAAGCCTGATATGAAAAACTCGTCAAAAACGCGCCGATGGCTGTTTCGGCTACCGGCACTGTTTGCGGCCTGCTGGTTGTTTTCGGCGCAGGCGCTGGACGAGTTTATTGTCACCGATATCCGCGTCGAGGGTGCGCAGAATATCGAAGTGGGTACGATTTTCAATTACCTGCCAGTCCGGGTAGGCGACAATGTGGATGATACGCTCATCAGCCAGTCGATTAAGGCCCTGTTTGCTACGGGTTTTTTCCGCGACGTTCAGATTCGTCAAGACGGCGCCGTGCTTGTGATTGTCGTGTCTGAACGCCCGGCCATTGCTAGCGTGGATTACACCGGTAACAAGGATTTACGCAGCGAGACGATTGACGAAGCACTAACTCAGGTCGGAGTGGCTGAAGGGCGGATATTCAGTGATCCATTACTTGACCAGTTGGTCGGGGTGATCGAGGAACGATATTTTGCAAAAGGTCGTTACTCGGCGACAGTGGAAGCAGTGGTGACGCCGTTAGACCTTAACCGCGTTGCAGTTTCTCTCAATATTAATGAGGGACGTGTTGCCAGGATCAAAGAGATCAATATCGTGGGCAACGAGGTTTTTGCGGATAAAAAATTGCGCGCGGTAATGTCTCTGGGGGAGGAAAGCTGGCACAGCGTTCTGTCCAAGGCCGGACAATACAGTAAAGAAGAGCTGTTGGCAGATCTCGAAAGTCTCAGGAGTTTTTATCTCGATCGTGGTTATATGAACTTCGAAGTGCTCTCCTCTGATGTCTCTATCAGCCAGAACAAGCAGGATATTTTTATTACCCTTTCGATAAGTGAGGGAGAACAATTCTCTGTCGGTCAGTTTACGGTAGAGGCTGGTGGCGGATTCTCGGCTGCAGACCTATTGGCCTTGATTTCAATGCCCAAAGGTCAGGCCTTTGCCCAAAAAGACCTGGTAGCCTCCCGCACGGCGATTGAGGGCCTTCTGGCGGATCACGGGTATGCGTTTTCAAACGTCAATGCAATCACTGATATCGACGAGGCGACTCAGCAGGTCAATTTTGTATTTGCTGTAGACCCAGGACCGCTGGTATATGTCCGGCAAATTAGCATCAGTGGGAATCGGGCAACTCGGGATGAAGTCATTCGTCGAGAAATCCGTCAACTTGAATCATCAGTGTTTTCGGCGCAGAAGGTCAGGCGGTCCCGAGAGCGGATTGCTCGGTTAGGATTTTTCGAAGATGTCACGATTGAAACGACATCGGTACCTGGAACCCTTGACCAGATAGATCTGGCTATAACCGTGAAAGAGCGGGCGACGGGGAACTTTATGTTTGGCGCAGGCTACGCTGATACGGATGGCGTGTTTGTGGTCGCTGAGATTCGCCGAGCAAATCTTTTTGGTACCGGGCGTGAACTGAACTTCGATACCGAGTTTTCCAAAATAGATCAGACCTTCGATATCGAATACCGAAATCCATACCATACGCCCGAAGGGGTCAGTCGTGCGCTCTTTCTCAAGCGGGAAAAAACTGACACAGACACGGCGACGACCGCGGACTACACGTCAGAAACGACCGGCGCCGGCATACGCTATAAAATTCCGATGTCAGAATACAATGCACTTAGTCTCAGCGGTGCCGTGGAACAAATTGATCTAGGTATCACTAGCAGTACGCCACCGGAATACGCCTCATTCTTCGACCTGCACCCAGAGAACATTAATTTCAATCTGTCCGCAGGGTTCTCCAAGGACACACGAGACAGCATTTTCTTTCCCAAGACTGGGTTTTACCGCCGTGTTTCGGGTGACATCGCAGTGCCCGGAAGCGATCTGGAATACTATAAGGTTTCTTTGCGCGGCAGTTGGTATCGGAAACTGGCGGGCAGGTTGGTGTTCAATGTGCGCGGTGATCTGGGATATGGCGACGGCTATGGCAGCCTGAAGGAACTCCCCTTTTTCAAGAACTACTACGCCGGTGGTTCAGCCAGCGTGCGTGGTTTTGAGTCAAGATCCCTCGGTCCCATGAGTAAGAATGCCGATTCGGATCCCCTTGGAGGAAATCTTCGAACGGTTGCCAACATTGAAATGTTTGCGCCCTTCCCCGGGGTGGAGAACGGCAACGACAAGCGGCTCAGTATATTCTTAGACAGTGGGCAGGTTTTTGGAGGTAGCGAAGACTTCGAGGTTGGCGATATCCGGACCAGCCTCGGAGTGGGTTTTCACTGGTTCTCTCCGGTAGGACCGATTTCGCTCACCTATGCGCAGCCACTCAATGACGAGTCAGGAGATGACGTGAAAAAAGTACAGTTCACCCTTGGATCGTTGGCACGTTGAGAATATGCGAGTGAAACGTGCAAAGCGGATAGTCCAAAAGGTCGCTTTCTCAACTACTATCTGCGCTGTACTGCTAGCTGTTGCACCGCCGGTAGTAGGGCAGGCAACAGCCCTAATCGGCTTTGTCGATCCAGTGCGGTTGATTGAGCAGGCGCCACAAGGTGCGCGCGCTCTAAAGAAACTTGAGATTGAATTTCAATCCCGCGAAGGAGAACTAAAGCAACTCCATACCCGGATACAGGGTATGGAGTCAGATTTAGAGAAAAATATTCTGGTCATTGATGCCAATGAGGCCCAATCCCGCCAGCGTGAGATTGAAAACCTCAAACGCCGACTTAAGCGTTCGCAGCAGGAGGCTCGCGAGGATTACAATCTTCGTCGTAACGAAGAATTGGGAAAACTTCAAACGTTGGTTCGCGAGGTGATTGTTGAACTGGCCCGGGAGGCCGGATACGATCTCGTGATTGAGCAGGCGGTCTATGTGAGCGATGCGGTAAATCTGACTGATGAGGTTCTTGAGCGACTGGCACAACTGCCTTGAGCGGCATTTCGGGCTTGCGTCCTCCCTGCACATCCCTTGTCCGAACTTAGCATCGATAACGATGGTCCTTTAAACCCTGTGGACAAGCGCTATGGCAACAGAAATTGATATTCACAGAATCCGAGAGATCCTGCCCCACCGGTACCCCTTCCTGCTTATCGATCGAATCACCGAGATTGAACCGGGTGTGAGTCTGCGCGCCATTAAGAATGTCACGATTAACGAACCCTTCTTCGACGGTCATTTTCCTTATAGGCCTGTATTTCCAGGCGTCTTGATGCTGGAAAGCATTGCGCAGGCCTCCGCGGTTTTGGTCAGTTTAATTATTGATGCCAAAGCAAGCCGCAAAAATGTTTATCTTTTTGCGGGCGTGGACAAAGCCCGATTCAGGTCCCCAGCTGAGCCCGGTGACCAACTGGTGATCGATGTTTCCCTGGGCGCTCACCGCAAGACGCTGTGGCGGTGCTCCGGTAAAATCACGGTCCAAGGGCGGACCATCTGCACCTCAGAGGTGTTGTTTACCCATAGGCCGATTGAGTGATTGATGCCCGGGCCGTTGTTCATCCGGATGCCCAGATTGGCCCGGAAGTGACTGTAGGACCGTTCTCGATTATCGAGGCGGGGGTTACTATAGGTGCAGGTACGCGTATTGATTCCCATGTGCTGATTCGGGCGGGCACCACCCTGGGACGAGATAATCGAATTTACTCTTTTGCCTCGATCGGGGAAGATCCCCAGTTCGCCGGTTACAACGGTGAGGTGACGAGACTTGAGATAGGTGACGCCAATGTGATTCGAGAATACGTGACATTGAATCGCGGTTCCACCTCGCCAAAAGGGACGGGCGTGACACGTATCGGTAGCCATAACTTTTTGATGGCCTACTGCCACATNGCGCATGATAGCGTTCTGGGGGATCATATTATCTTCGCCAACGGAGCGAGCCTTGCGGGNCATGTNGAAGTGGGCGATCANGCAATCCTNGGNGGATTTACCCTGGTTCATCAGTTNTGCCGGGTCGGCGCACANAGTNTGACNGGGATNGGAACTGTTTGNCTNAAGGACGTCCCGCCGTATCTCATCGTAGCCGGCAACCCAGCCAAGACCTACGGGGTCAACGTGCGAGGATTGCGTCGACGGGNATTTAACGAACAGTCGATCAANGATCTGCGNCTGATCTATAAGCGCTTATTTCGCGCTAAGGGCCAGGGGGCGATCGGAGCAGGCTCTGATACGCCGGGCGTCGACCCCACTTCGCCCGAGGGTGAACTATTGCGATTTCTTGCTCAATCCGAACGCGGTCTGATCCGTTAGTGGGGAAGGATGGATACCGCCTTTTGTCTTGGGGTGGTTGGGGCCGAGCCTTCCGGGGACAAACTCGGAGGCGGAGTCGTCGAAACGTTAAAAGCGCGTTTTCCCGACCTCAGGCTGAAAGGTATCGGTGGGCCTGAACTACAGGCGCAGGGCCTCCAGTCGCTTTGTGACATTCACGACCTATCGGTGATGGGTGTTGAGGACCTCCTGAGAAAACTACCCGGCGCGCTAGCAGCTCGGCGACAACTCTACCGCGATCTGATCGCAGACCCGCCTGATGTATTCTTGGGAATTGACTCGCCGGACTTCAATTTAGGTCTGGAAGCCCGCCTGCGAAAGGCCGGGATTCCGGTTGCCCATCTCGTAAGCCCAACGGTTTGGGCCTGGCGGGGTTACCGGGTCTCAAAAATTCGCCGTTCGGTCGACCGGATGTTGGTGCTTTTTCCTTTCGAAAAAGAGTTTTACCGGCAGCGGGGTGTAGCAGCCACGCTCGTTGGGCACCCAGCCGCAGCAGAAACAGCCACTCTCACGGTAGAGACGGCTCGGCGCGATCTGGGTATTGACACCGCGAAGAGAGTGGTCGCGGTTTTGCCGGGCAGCCGGGAGTCCGAAATCCGACACCTGGCCCAAACCTTTAGCCGAACCATTAAATGTCTTTCTCAAAGACAGCCGGATTTGGAGTTCTTGCTGCCGTTCGCAAGTGAGCGTATCCGGGAGCAATTCGTTGAGATTGTAGGCCCGAGCGCTTTAGGCCCGCGTGTGAGGGTCCTCAATGGGCAGGCACGGACTGCACTCGCCGCAAGTGATGTGGCACTGATTGCGTCGGGTACCGCTGCATTGGAAGCCGCCCTGGTTGCGTGCCCGATGGTCGTGGCCTACCGCGTCTCCACGTTCACATTCCAGATCGCGCGGGCTCTGGCAACAACCCGTTATGTCTCTATGCCGAATCACCTGATGCCCCAGCCGTTAATCCCCGAGTTTTTGCAGGGCGATGCTGATGAAATTCGTCTTTGTGATGCACTGGAGCGGCTGCTAAATGAAGCGAGCTATCGTCACGGAATGAAGGCCGCGCTTGGCCACATTCGCCAAGAATTAAATTTGGACACCAATCGTCTGGTGGTGGACGCGCTGGTGCAAATGGCCGGGAGATGAGTTCGGGTAGGCGAACCCTGGTGGCAGGAGTAGATGAAGTCGGACGTGGGCCGCTCGCGGGACCGGTAGTCGCGGCAGCGGTCATCCTGTCCACGTCATGTACTTACGAAGGGTTGGTGGACTCGAAGCGACTTTCCCCGATAAAACGCGAGCACGTGAGCGCGCGGATTCGTGCAACTGCTCAGGCTTGGTGCCTCGCTGCGGCGTCTGCGGGACAAATTGATCGTTTGAATATTCACCAGGCGACCCTCCTTGCGATGCGACGTGCGGTGCTCGGATTAAAGGTAATGCCGGACTACGTCCTCGTAGATGGCCGGTTTTACCCGACACTGCCTTACCGGGGAGAAGCTGTCGTTCGCGGCGATCAGAGTGAGCCGGCGATTTCCGCTGCCTCTATTTTGGCCAAAGTGTATCGAGATCGCCTTATGGGGGAGTTCGACAAGCAGTTTCCAGGCTATGGCTTTTCCCGCCATAAGGGGTATCCTACAGTTGTACATTTGTCGGCCCTGCAGGTGTTGGGTCCTTGCCGGGAACACCGTTTATCATTTAAGCCGATACGAACCTTGACTAAGCAGGCGAATTAACTGTGGGCGAAGCAGGTACCGATGCATGAATAGCCATAAGCCGTTTGTGCATCTCAACGTCCATACAGAGTATTCCTTAGTCGACGGAATCGCGAGGGTGAAGGATTTGGCTGAGGCCGTCCGGGGCGCTCACATGCCTGCTGTTGCGATGACGGACGTGTCTAATATCTACGCAGCGGTCAAATTCTACCGGGCCTGCAAAGGAGTCTCAGTCAAGCCCTTGTTTGGCGCTGAGCTTATCGTCAGCGATGGCCCCAATGACCCTGGGCGCGGAAGGATTATCTTGCTGTGTCGCAATACCAACGGGTTTCGGCTTCTTGGTCGCCTGCTCACCGATATGTATACCCGCCAGCGCATAGGGCAAGACGTCACGGTATCCCGAAACGAGCTGAGGTCGATTGCGACTGATCTAATCGTTTTATCGGGCGGCATTGGGGGTGATGTCGCGGCCTTACTGCGAGCCGGAAATGTTGATCAGGCGCGTGCCCGGGTTGAGCAGTATCGGGATATCTTTGGCGATCGATATTATCTTGAACTTACCCGCACCGGTCGCGATGGAGAGGCGGATTACGAAGCCGGCGCGTTGAATATCGCGGCAAAGACCGACACCCCGTTAGTCGCCACTAACGCGGTTCGGTTTCTTGCCTCTGAGGACTTCGAGGCGCACGAGATTCGATCGTGCATTCATCAGGGCAGGGTATTGGATGACCCCCGTCGGCCTCGCTGGTTCACCGATCAGCAGCATTTGCGATCCGCCGGAGAAATGCAGGAGTTGTTCTCTGATCTGCCCAGCGCCATTGAGAACACGCTGGAGATCGCCCGGCGTTGCAATGTGTTTTTAGATTTCGATTCAACCCACATGCCACAGTTTCCTTTGCCGGGAGATATCTCCGCAGACGATCATCTGGCGAATCTGGCCCGTTCTGGGTTAGAGAAGTACCACTGTGACCACTCGGAAATACCGGTAGAGCTTTACCGGGAGCGCCTGCAAAGGGAAATCAACACTATTAATGGGATGGGTTTCGCAGGGTATTTCCTCATCGTCGCAGATTTTGTGCGCTGGGCGGGTGAAAACGGAGTGCCGGTGGGCCCCGGGCGCGGCTCAGGCGCCGGCTCTTTGGTCGCCTTTGCGCTTGGGATTACCCGACTGGATCCCATCCATCATGGACTTCTTTTTGAACGATTTCTCAATCCGGAGCGGGTCTCACTGCCTGATTTTGACATCGACTTCTGCATGGTAGGGCGCGATCGTGTCATCGATTATGTCAGTAACAAGTATGGCGCCGAAAAGGTGGCTCAGATCATTACGTACAACACATTAGCTGCCAGGGCGGTGGTTCGGGACGTCGGCCGTGTCATGGGATTGCCGTATGGGTTTTGCGACACCCTGGCAAAGCTCGTCCCCTTCGAGGTCGGCATGACGTTGGAGCGTGCGCTCGAGCAAGATGATGAATTGCGCCGGCGTTACCGGGCTGAGGCAGAAGTCACACAGCTGATTGATAATGGTCGCCGTTTGGAGGGGATACCACGTAACGCAGGCAAGCATGCAGGTGGTCTCGTTATTGCGCCGCGGGCGATTTCAGATTTCTCGCCATTGTACTGGGAATCAGGAATGACCCAGCCGGTCACCCAGTTTGACAAAGATGATCTTGAGGCGATAGGACTTGTAAAATTTGATTTTCTGGGGCTTCGCACCCTCACTATCATCGACTGGGCCGTGGCCCTGGTTAACGAACAGCGTAGAACAGGGGGCGAACAGCCAGTATTGCTGGATATGCTGGAGCCGGATGATGCCAACGTTTACGACCTGATCTGTACGGGCCGTACGACCGCACTGTTCCAGCTTGAATCTCGCGGGATGCAGGAGTTGATCCAGCGGTTAAGGCCCGATCACTTTGACGAACTCGTGGCATTGGTCGCCCTGTTCAGACCTGGTCCGTTGCAATCGGGGATGGTCGATGATTTTATTAACCGAAAGCATGGGCGCGAGCCGGTGGTATATGTAGACAAAACGCTTGAAGCGGTCCTGGAGCCGACTTATGGGGTTATCCTCTATCAAGAACAGGTCATGGAGATCGCACAGCAATTGGCGGGTTATAGCCTAGGTTCTGCTGACCTGTTACGCCGCGCCATGGGAAAAAAGAAGCCCGAAGAGATGGAGAGGCAGCGCCAGGGCTTCATTGAGGGCGCTACCGATCGGGGGACAGAGGCCGCTGTCGCGATGCACATTTTTGACTTGATAGAAAAATTTGCAGGTTATGGGTTCAACAAATCGCATTCAGCAGCCTACGCACTACTCAGTTATCAGACCGCTTGGTTGAAGTGTTATTACCCGGCTCAGTTTATGTCGGCAGCGCTGTCTGCGGACATGGAACACACTGATAAGGTCGTTATTTTGGTTAACGAAGCCAAGAGCTTAGGTTTAGAAGTCAGCGCCCCGGATGTCAATCAGGGAGGCCTCAGATTCCAGGTCAATAACCAGGGTGCCATCATCTATGGATTAGGTGCTATCAAGGGTGTGGGCGAGAAAGCGCTGGAAAATATTCTGACTGAGCGGGACCGGGGCGGCTCTTACGAAGACCTGACCTCTCTTTGTCGTCGGGTAGATAGTCAAAAGGTTAACCGGAAGACCTTAGAGGCCTTGATCTGTGCAGGGGCGTTGGACTCGTTCGGCACCAGAAGAGCCGAGCTGCTCAGTCGTTTAGCCTCGGCCATGGACGCCGCGGGGCAACATGTGGCCGATCTTTCGTCCGGACAAAATGACATGTTCGGGCTATCGTCGGTCGAGAAGGTCGTGCAGAATGCGAGTCCGGGCCCGATCTGGACGGCCCGCAAAACACTGGAGATGGAACGCGTGAGCTTAGGCTTTTACCTGACCGGTCATCCAGTCGACCACCATCGGGAAGAACTTAAACAAATCACCAGCGGCCCGATTGCTTCTGTCCGACCCGTCCCGGAGCGTACCGTCACAGTCGCTGGTTTGATTGACGAATTGCGGACCTTCCAGAATCGTCGCGGTGAGACCATGGCGTTTTTTCAATTAGATGATCCCAGTGGACGTGCCGATGTGAGCATTTTTGGCGGCCTTTATGCCGAGGTACGTCCTACCCTGGGCAGTGGCGGGATAGTGGTTGTTCGCGGTACTACCGGTATTGATGATCGTTCGGGGTTGCTGTCGATTAAGGCGGAAAAGGTGGTCACGCTCGATGAAGCGCGCCAACGCACGCTTCAGCAGGTCACGGTGACGCTCCCACCGGGGCGGAGTCCACCCACGGTCTTGAAGGAGTTGCAGGATCTGCTCAAGGCGCATCAACCAGGAGGCACAGAGATCGCGGTACGATACCGAAATGTTTCGGGAGACGCGATGTCCATCACGCTGGGGAACGAATGGCGGGTCTCGCCCGACTCAGAACTGTTGGATGGCCTCCAGACCTTTGCCGGCATCGCTGGGGTGGATTTAACCTTCGATAGCAGTATATCGCCCGGAAAACGGCAAAAACCCAGGCCAAAGGCGGCTTAGTCTAGCCCGGTGTCTCGGCGGACAGACCCGTTCGCAGTAAAATCTCGACCCTATGCCTAACTCACTTGATTTCGAACAACCGATCGTTGATCTTGAAGCGAAGATCGAAGAACTCCGCCGGGTCGATGCCGCGGGTGAACTGGACCTGCAAGAGGAGATCCACAAGCTGGAACTGAAAAGCGAAAAACTGACCCGCGAAATCTTTTCGTCGCTGAGCTCGTGGCAGATAACTCAACTCGCGCGGCATCCAGCCCGACCCCACGCGCTCGACTACATCCCTCAAATCTTTACTGACTTTCAGGAACTCGCAGGCGACCGGATGTACGGTGACGATCAGGCGATCGTTGGCGGTCTGGCCCGTATTCAGGGGTATGGCGTGGTCGTTATCGGTCACCAGAAAGGCCGTGATACCCGGGAAAAGGTCCGGCGCAACTTCGGCATGCCCAGCCCCGAAGGTTATCGCAAAGCACAACGCCTTATGCAGTTAGCCGAGCGGTTTGATCTGCCCGTCGTGACGCTGATCGATACCCCAGGTGCGTACCCGGGAATAGGAGCAGAAGAGCGTGGTCAAAGCCAGGCGATCGCTCAAAGCATCTCTGTGATGGCGGACTTGCGAGTGCCGATCGTCTCGGTCGTGATTGGAGAAGGTGGATCCGGGGGTGCGCTAGCGATAGGCGTCTGTGATCGCCTGGTGATGCTTGAATACGCGACCTACTCGGTTATCAGCCCTGAGGGATGCGCCTCCATTCTCTGGAAGAGTGCCGAGAAGGCGGAAAACGCTGCCTCAGCAATGAAAATAACGTCATCAAGCCTGAAGAAAAGCGCCCTGGTCGAAGACATCGTGATTGAGCCTTTGGGGGGAGCGCACCGTGACCCAGAAAAAACGGCGTACGATCTAAGAGAGGTTATCGCTCGACACTTGGACGAACTGCGCCTGCTACCAACGGAAGAGTTGCTGACATTGCGGGAGAAGCGTCTGCGGTCATTCGGACGATTCTATGAGGGTAACTGAGGAAGATTGCCTGGAAGATAAGGTGCTTAGCGCGCTGCGGCAGGTGGTTAAGTTCTACTCGGATACGGTGCTTAATGTTGCCTTCAGTGGCGGGCTAGACTCGAGCGTCCTGTTAACCGGGCTGGCGATGTTGCGCGATCAACATCGATGCCGCTTACGGGCGCTGCACGTTAATCATGGCTGGACTGAGGATGCAAAGGTCTGGGAGTCGGCCTGCGCTCGATATGCTCATACTCTGGGCATCGAGTTTCGAGTTACCCGACTGAGTAGACCCTCAGCGAAAAAGCTTTCCACCGAGGCGGCGGCGCGTCGGCAGCGATTGGAGTGGTTTGCCCAGGTGGCAGGGCCGGGAGAACCGGTCCTAACAGCCCATCACTCAGATGATCAGGCCGAAACCTTCTTACTTCGCCTGATGCGTGGCGCTGGGACCCGCGGGCTGGGTGGGATGCAATTTGAACGCGAATTCAAGGGGATGTTGGTGTTGCGGCCACTTTTAGGGCTTTCCCGTGCCGATCTTCAGACCTGGGCTCAAACACAGGGGCTAAGTCCGATTGAAGACCCAGCGAACACGGATACCCGTTTTGACCGCAATTTTGCGCGTCATGAGATCCTCCCGCTGCTGGAGTCGAGGTGGCCGGGCGCCGGGCAGACGCTCAATCGTGCGGCAAAGGCGCTTTGGTCGACCCAGAAGGTGCTTGATGAGGTCGGCGCGTCCGACCTGTGTGCCAGTGATTACCCTATCGATCAATGCCTTTTGGGGGTCAATGGTGCTATTGCAGTTTCTAAGCTCAACGCCCTGAGTTTGGAGCGACGACTAAATCTCTTGCGGTATTGGTTCGCAATCTTGAAATTGGAGCCTCCGTCTGAGAAGGCCTTACAGGAGTTTCTTCGCCAGTTATGGGAAAGTCAAACAACTGGCGCACCGGCGCTACGCGTCGGATCTGCCAGCCTTCGTCGATATCGGGGCGGGCTTTTTCTCATTCCGGCAGGCTCGTGCGATGCACACACCCATTCCCCGGTACTTCAATGGCATGGCGTTTCCTTGGAGATTGAGGGCGTCGACATCGCCATCGAGGCGACGCAGACGGTGGGAAGGGGCCTTAAGTCAACTTGTTTGGACCACGATGGGCTTGAGCTGCGTTGGCACCGTGGCGGTGCGAGAGTGTGTCCAGTGGGCGGAAGCGGCCATCGGCGGCCCGTGAGGAAACTCTTTCAAGAGGCGGGGGTGCCACCTTGGGAGCGAAAGCGCTTGCCCTTGCTCTATCACGAGGGGCGGCTGGTCTGTATTCCAGGAGTGGCGATTGCCCAGTCTCAGGCGGTTTCTCCCGGCGAACCCGGTCTGGAGATTCATGTTTCTGATTTGCGACCCAGGGCAAATTGAGCAGGGGGTCAGCAACCCGTCATTGTGTCAGGGACGCCTCTCTGTTATCCTAAGTTTCCGTCGGGCCACGTGGCATACGGGAGAGATGCATCGAACGCTCTCACCCCGAAGTCGTGACCGCCCGTTCAAACGAGTTCAAAATTATGCCCGACGGAAAACCCCCTAAATACGCTTTTGTTACCGGTGGCGTGGTGTCGTCTCTAGGAAAAGGCCTGTCGGCAGCGTCTCTTGGGGCGTTGCTCGAAGCAAGGGGCCTATCCGTCACGCTCATTAAGTTGGATCCGTATATCAATGTGGATCCGGGGACGATGAGCCCGTTCCAGCATGGAGAAGTATTTGTCACGGACGATGGCGCTGAGACTGATCTGGACCTGGGCCATTACGAAAGATTTGTGCGTACGCGCATGGGTCAGGCGAATAATTTCACGACAGGCCAGATTTACGAGAGGGTGATCCGAAAGGAAAGGCGCGGAGATTATCTGGGCGGCACGGTACAGGTTATCCCCCATATCACCAACGAAATAAAGCAATCGATTCAATCGGCAGCACAGGGTTTTGATGTTTGCCTGGTAGAAATTGGCGGTACGGTGGGGGATATCGAATCTTTACCGTTTCTGGAGGCGATTCGCCAGATGCGGATTGAACTAGGCCGACTTGATACGATTTTTCTTCACCTCACGCTGGTTCCAGAACTTCAGACAGCTGGAGAGATAAAAACCAAACCGACGCAGCACTCCGTCAAGGAGTTACGGAGCATCGGCATCCAGCCGGATATTGTTCTGTGTCGCGCGCGCGAGCCTTTGCCGGAGGACGCCCGGCGGAAAATCTCTCTCTTTACCAACGTTGCCGAAACAGCTGTTATTTCTGCGGAAGACGTAGGTAATATCTACTCGATCCCACGACGCTATCACGAGCAGGGTCTGGATCAGATTGTGGTTGATCACCTGGCATTGTCCACACCGGATGCGAATCTCGAAGAATGGGATCGCGTCGTTACCACAATGGCTGATCCTGAAACGGAAGTCACTATCGCCATGGTCGGAAAATATGTCTCACTGACCGAATCCTACAAGTCACTTTCGGAAGCGCTTGTTCATGCTGGCATACATAATCGGGTTCGCGTAACCGTCAGATACATTGATGCCGAAACCCTCGAAGACGACGATACAAGTTGCCTCAATGATGTAGATGCCATTCTCGTGCCGGGCGGCTTCGGTGTACGTGGGACAGAGGGCATGATTTACGCAGTGCGCTTTGCTCGAACCCGGGACATACCTTATCTGGGCATTTGCCTGGGCCTGCAAATCGCAGTGATCGAATTCGCACGCCATGTAGCGGGCTTGGATAACGCCCAAAGCACTGAGTTTGATCCGGACAGCAAGAATCCCGTGGTCGCCCTGGTGACGGAGTGGACTGAAACAGACGGTAACCTGGTGGAGCGAGATGAGGCAGATGATCTGGGTGGCACTATGCGCTTGGGGGCACAGGCGGCAACACTGCGGCCCGGGTCACTGTGCGCGCGGGTTTACGGTAGGGACGAAATCCAGGAACGCCACCGACATCGGTATGAGGTAAACAATACTTATCGCACACAACTTGAGGAACAAGGCCTTCGCGTCGCAGGTCTTTCCAACGATGACCTGGTTGAGATGATCGAATTGCCAGAACATCCCTGGTTTGTTGCGTGCCAGTTTCATCCTGAGTTCAAATCAACTCCGCGGGATGGCCACCCCCTGTTTTCTGCCTATATTTCGGCGGCTTTGCGAAATCGGAATAAAAATGCGCTAAAAAGGCCGGAGGCAGTAAACGCGTGAATCTGCTTGGCCGTCAGGTCGGTCGTCAGCAGCGGCTGTTTCTCATCGCCGGACCTTGTGTGATCGAAAGTCGCGACAACGCTTTGGCTACGGCATCACGTCTCGCTCAGATCGGCTCAGCACTTGATATTCTGGTAATTTATAAATCATCGTTCGATAAAGGGAATCGAAGTTCGGGTCTATCTTACCGGGGGCCCGGCGTCGATGAGGGCCTCAAAATTCTCCAAGAAGTCAAGACCGAAACCGGGCTTGCAGTAATAACTGACGTACACACTCCTGAACAGGCCTTGCTAGCGGCAGAAGTCGTTGACGTGCTGCAAACACCGGCTTTTTTGTGCCGACAAACCGACCTAATCGTAGCGGCTGCTAAAACCGGAAAACCCGTTAATATTAAAAAAGCTCAGTTTATGGCCCCTGGCGAGATGAAAGGCGTTATTGCTAAAGCTTGCGCCTTTGGCGCCCGTGAGCTCCTGCTCTGTGAGCGTGGCACATCCTTCGGTTACCATAATCTTGTGGTTGATATGCGATCGCTGGATATTTTGGATTCGTTTGGGTATCCGGTAGTGTTCGATGCGACGCATTCAGTGCAGCTGCCGGGTGGAGCGGGGGACCGGTCCGGAGGGCAACGCGAGTTTATCCCGGTGCTTGCGCGTGCCGCGGTGGGGGCTGGTGTTTCGGGCCTGTTTATGGAGACGCATATCAACCCTGATCAAGCCCTGAGTGATGGCCCTAATGCCTGGCCGCTCGATGAGATGCACCCGCTCCTGGAGGACCTCCTTCTCCTCGACAGCGCTAACAATGAGGGTCGTTGGGTTCGCCCTTGAGTTAGGCATCGCCCAGCCGAGCCAGTTTTGGGTAACACCAACTTGGAGTTTGTTTGATGAGTCTAATTATTAGATCTGTTCGAGCTCGCGAGATTCTCGATTCACGAGGGTTTCCGACGGTGGAGGCCTGCGTAGAGCTTGAAGGGGGCGCGTCGGGGCGAGCAGCCGTCCCCTCCGGGGCTTCCACGGGGAAACTTGAAGCGCTAGAACTGAGAGATCAGGATCCGGCGCGCTACAACGGCAAAGGCGTGCGAAAAGCGGTCGACAATGTCAATACCGAAATTGCAGAGCGCCTTAGTGGCCTAGACGCTACCGCGCAGCGGTTGGTGGATGCGGCCATGCTCGAGCTTGATGGTACGCCAAACAAGGCGCGTTTAGGTGCAAACGCGATTCTTGCAGCTTCGCTGGCGACAGCGCGAGCAGCAGCCGAAGCACAGAAGATTCCGCTGTATCGGCATATTGCCAGGCTGCATGGCAACCCGGAACCGACATGGCTCCCGGTTCCTCAGATGAACATCATCAATGGTGGAGCCCACGCAGACAATAGTGTCGATTTTCAAGAGTTCATGATCTTGCCAGTCGGTAGCCTCACTTTCAGTGAAGCCTTACGAGCCGGTGCCGAGATATTTCAGCAGCTCCGCCAGGTGCTAATACAGCATGGATTACAGACCGGGGTTGGTGATGAAGGGGGATTCGCGCCCGATTTTCCATCCAATGAGGCTGCTGTCAAAGCGGTCTTAACGGCGGTCGCAGAGGCAGGGTACCGCGCTGGGGAAGAGATTTGTCTCGGCTTGGATATCGCCAGCTCGGAGTTTTTTTCGGAAGGCCATTATCACCTTCACTCTGAAGGGCGGCGGTGCACCTCGGGTGAGTTTATCGATCTGGTCTGCGATTGGGCCACGCGTTTTCCGATCCTCTCGATCGAGGACCCTCTTGCCGAGGATGACTGGGCGGCTTGGAGTCAACTGACGGACCGGCTTGGACAGGACACCCAACTGACCGGGGACGATCTGTTTGTCACCAATCCCCATATTCTTCAGCGTGGGATCGAAAGTGGAGCAGCAAATGCCATTTTGATCAAGCTTAACCAGATTGGCACCCTCAGCGAGACTTTGGATGCTGTTTCGCTCGCCCAGTCTCATGGCTATGGTGTGACAGTCTCGCATCGTTCAGGCGAGACTGAAGACACGACAATCGCGGACTTGGCTGTAGGCGTTGGCGCGGGGCAAATCAAAACAGGCTCATTGTGCCGATCCGAGAGAACCGCCAAATACAACCGACTCCTTTGGATAGAACAGGACCTTGGAGGTCGGGCCCAGTTTGCGGGGCGCGAAGGTTTCCCCCATCTTGATAGGCCCTAGCCGCGACCCCGAGGACAGGTCGGGTGTATCTTAAAGCCGCTACCCTTGCACTCGTTGTAGTTGTGCTGTTGCTTCAATACGCGCTGTGGTTTGGCAAAGCCAACATTATTGACTTTATCGGGCTGCAGGGAACGGTAACCCAGCTGGAATCGGAGAATATCGCGCTCAAACTCCGTAACGATCGCCTGCACGCTGATGTGCACGAAATAAAAAGTCGGTTAGAGGCGATAGAAGCGCTGGCCCGTGCTCAACTGGGACTGATTAAACCAGGGGAGACTTACTATCAGATCGTGGTGCCTGAAGATCCAGAAGGTAGATCCACGCCAGACTAGTTTGTGCCGGGTGACTCGCCGCTCAATCACCTGGTAGTGGCAGGAGGTAGGGTAGGGGTCGCCGGAAGACGGGTTTGCCACCGATCGATAGCCCAGGATCGACATCCCTCGCCAGGCAGGAAACCGGTAATGAGACGAGCATTTCCCAACCGGGGGCAGTCTGGTGGGGACTTGCGTTAACCACAGTGCCAGTTTGGCCCGTAGCAACAGGCGAAGTATCGACCGCAGTCCCGGGTCGGATCGGCTTCTCGCTTTCGATAAATGCGCGAACCATTCGTTGCTTGGGTTTGCCGCGGTATCGTACGCGGGCAATAATTTCCTGCCCGGGGTAACACCCTTTTTTAAAGCTCACACCCTCAATGAGATCAAGATTAACGGATTGGGGAATCAAGAGCTCCTGGGTTTGAGGTTGAAGCACCGGCAGCCCCGCTTGTATACAGGCCAGGCTAAAATCGATTTCGCCATTGCCAGTTGTGAGCCCCGCGGGAGGGGTGGGTCTTTGGCTTGATGTCATCTGGCGGAACAAGAGAACCTCAAGCGGTGCACCAGGGTATGGTCGCCCGGGCGGGGTAAGGTCGTGGCTTGGGGTCAGGGGCTTTTGCATAGCCACGCCTGTACGAAAGCCCACTTGCCACTTTTGCTCCATCTCAAAGTCGACCTGCGCCCGCAACACGTAACGTCTCAAGCGCTTGATGAGGCCTTCCAGGAGCGACGCGTGGGTGGCAAGCCAGAAACTATCCCGATCTCGAAAAACAAGAAAAATTCCCAGCAGCCGCCCTTTCGCGGAGCAATACCCCGATACGCCCCATTCGAACTGTGCAAGCGCAGCGATATCAGACGTTAACTGGCCTTGCAAAAAGGCTGTTGCATCGGCTCCGGTGCACCGGGCGACTTCAAGGCGGTCAGCGATCAAAAAATCCCTTTTGTCTTTGGTCATAGTTGAATCTGGGTCATGCATTGAGGGTGATTTAGAAGAGAATCGAGGTCGACACGTCGGTGCTTAGGTCATGGGGTATGAGGAGGATATCCTAGGAAAAGTAAAGA